>JBDQID010000229.1:0-3903 GCA_040264515.1 Chlamydiales bacterium | reverse complement strand
TGGACGCCCATAATTCCAATTTTTTTCATAATAATACACTCTTTAATTTTATTTTGGTTGTTTTTGAAAAAGTTCTAGAGTTGCTTGAATTTTCGTAATCAAGGTATAGTGCTTTGTATCATACCTGCATTAACGGAATTTATTAAAGGGAACTTCATGAAGAAAATAGCTATCACAGGGACCCATGGGGTTGGAAAAACAACCTTGGCACATCAAATTTGTGTGGCGCTCAAAGAACGTAATGTTAACGTTACTATTATCGAAGAGAAGGCTCGTTCATGCCCTTTTCCTATCAATGAGTCTGCTAGTACAGATACGGAAGTGTGGATGGTGCACTCGCAAATTCGTGCTGAATTGCAGGCAAAGGCAAAAAAGTACGAAGCAGCTGTCATCGATCGTTGCTCGCTAGATGCTATTGTTTATTGGCATGATCGCAATACTCCTCACGCTTATTTCGAGCTGCTTCGAAATGCAGCGATTCAGTGGGTGAAGACAGAGTATGACCAAATTATTCTTATTGAGCCATCGAGTGATACAGACCACTTTGCTGTCGATGCTGTTAGAGATTCTAGCATTATTTATCGCAATAGGATAAGAGATGTCTTCCGCTCTTACATGGACGCTCTTGAAGATGAGATTAAGGATAAGTTAGTGAGAATTGAATCAGACGAAATTTTTGATCGTGTTGATCATTATTCATCGGCTGTTCATAAAGCGATGAATCATTCTGGATTTCCAGCACTTGTTGAAGCTTAAATAAAACAACAAAATATTGAACAATAAGGAATTAAAACAATGGAAAATGCATCTTGGCTCTTAGTAGCTCTATCACTTTTAGGTAACGTGTTTGTCATTAAAAAAAATGTAATCGGTCAATGGCTTTGGGCTCTTAGTAACATCGGATGGGTAGCCTTCAATCTGTCTCTTGGCATCTATTCACAAGCGTTTCTCTTCGCTGTATACCTCTGTTTATGCGTCTGGGGCATTATCTCTTGGACTCGAGAGTCAAAAAAAGACAAGGCTCTTGCATAAACCTACGGCTCTGTCAACCTTGAATCTTAGGGTATGCATTGACGCTTTGCATGGGGTTTATGAAATATAGAATGAGGGGGTGAGCGAAGAGAACCCGTGGTACAACCAAGTACGTTGTTCAGATTGAATTTACGAATATTCGAGAATTCACTGTGAAGTGGTTTTTAACGTTCATTTAAGATCAGACCGTTGGTCTGATCTTAAATGAACGTTAAAAACCACTCAAAATCGACTTCTTTAAATTCGTAATGTGTTTTTGGAGGCAAAGAGTGCAAAATCGTCTTGCTCTTCTTCTTTCTTAGAACGTGGCCTTTTTTTTATATCGTTTTTAAATGTGATATCGGGATTCACTTCTTTTGCTTGTTTAAATGCCATTGTAGAAAAGATTGTAAGGCAGTTTTGGCGCATATCGACTTCCTTAAGGAAAAGATTTTTATGCACGGCTTTGCTAATAGCTATCGCACCTTCATCGCGGATGAAGTTTTCGCTTAAGTTAATGCTTTCTAAGTGCGAGGCTTCAACTTTTATACCAATCTTTCCTTCCTCTAACTTATTCTCCACACCGATATGAGTATGTTCTAGTAGATTCGCTATTGCTCTTGCTCCGTTGTTAGAGATTCTATTTCTTTGCAGAATGAGTTTTTCTATACTCTGATTTTTCTTTAGAGCTTCGGATAACATCTGACAAGATTCGTCATCAATATCGTTGTCATGCAAATAGAGCTCTTTAATGGTTCTGTTTTCTTTTAAGGCATTAGCGATAAGAGGCATTAGCTCGATTGTTAAAGTTCCGTCACATAGAAGAAGTGATGTGAGATGATTATTACTTTTTAGCATTTCGCTAAAAGCTTTTACAGAGCTTGGAGAAAATAGTTTGTTATCAAGCAGTAAAGATGTTCTTTCGGAGGCACGTCTCTCCCAAATAGTGCTAAGTAAAGGTATAAATTCATCGGGCAGTTCAACTTCTGGTAGAAGCTCCACAGGGAGAGCATTTAAACATGTTGACCAGCGGGCTTGTAAAGAAATCCGATTACTACTTGTTATCGGGATACGGCTGAGTTCAGAAACTTTACTAAATAGATCTTCTTGCTGCTCGGAAAATAAACAGAATTTACTTTCAGTGCGAATAGAGAAACTCATGACACCCTCCTTTTTAAATATTTTCTTACAAAGGGCTAGCTATAGCATCACTTGTTTTTTTAGAGAATGTGTAACTTTATTTTGTTAAAGCTTGTTTATTCTAGGTTAGTCGCTAAATTGGGATTTGTGACTTCTGGATAAAAGCGAAAGTGTGGATGCCAGGCGAAGGGTTCTTTCTTGTTGTAGTTGGGTAATAGTCTTAAATTACAGGTGAGGTCTCTTCCGGCTCTATGAGCGATCTCAGCTGGTGGGTACCCTTTTGCTTCAAGAATTTCCCACTGGATTTGGTATTTTGGAAAGAGTTTGAAAATAAAAGCTTTTGCTGTACAGCTACTAGATACGTCTATATCAGCTTCGAGTTTCGCTAACTCATTGCGCGCAAGCTCTTGAAGCATGTTTAGCCTTTGTTTAAAAGCTTGAACTTTTTCTGGATGAATTGATTTATAAGCTTTATTTATGCAGCGTTTGAATTTTTTTGGTTCCCAGGAGACAATCGCTTGTAGAGTTTCTACTGGAATCTTTGTATCGGCCACTGGGAAAGCGAGAAGCCAGCAACGGAAGGGGATGTCTCCTCCTAAATCAGAAGCTTGATTACTTAGAGGCATACATCTTTCGTTGTCGATAAGGACAACTCGGTTTTTAATTTGGTCGAAGAAAATATTACCAGCGTGCTTGTCGTCATCGGAAATAAGAGCTATGAAAAGAAGTGAGTCGATAACGTTTTTTTGCTCTAAGCTATCGATAAAATCAACTTTATCAGACCTTATGAGTAGCTGAAATCCATCGATACAGTTTTTTTGGTATCTTTGAATGAGTCCTGGCTGCGTTTGTTTATCGACTGTTAGGCGCCCTAGAGTAGATGAGGCAACTTCTATATCGAGATCAGTTTCTAAACTTAGGTTGTATGCAAAGATATCACCTGAAAAGTTGTGATTGACTTCTGCTTGTATTTCACGAGCTTGATCAATAATAGGTTTTGGTATTGCAGTAAAGATTTTTTTTGCAAATGTTTTAACTTCGTTTTCTTCGCTAAGAGATTTGAAACCAGAGCTTTGAGCTTTTACAATGGCTTTGATAAAGAATTTGAGAGTTAAAGACGTTATGGTAACTTTGTGTTTTTCTATAAACTCTATGAGAGGATTTTCATCGCTTGCTTTACTCTCTTGGATAGCACCAGCTTCTCCTTCTCCTTCTTCTTGAAAAATAGATGGAGCGGCGGGACAAGGACTCTCTTGTGTGTATTTTGATAGCCGTTCGAGAATAGGTTCGCTAAGCATGGATTCTATCCCGAGAGCACAGTCAGGATCGATTGCTTCATCTTCATTTTCTCCCCATGTATTTAAATCGCTAAGGCAGTATTCTATAATTGTTTTAACAGCATGTTCTGGAGAGAACTCTTGAGAGTATTTATAATCTTCTTTGAATCGGCTTAAATCTTCGGCTATATCCTCTGGAAGAGATTCTATAATATGCTGGGCAGTTTCTTCTATGTCGTTTTGTTCTCTTAAAGGATGTCTTTGTTCTAGCTGTCTTTGTTGGATGGCAGGTGATTTGGAATGTTTCTCACTCGTTACACACACCGCTGATGGCAGTCACAAACGCAATAAGTGGTATAATAATTATTGGTGGACTTCTTCAAGTCAAAAATGGATTATCTAATCCTATGAGCATTTTGGCATCAATTGCCATTTTAGTTGCTTGTATAAATATCGTTGGTGGCTTTGTTGTCAC
>JBDQID010000228.1:0-3904 GCA_040264515.1 Chlamydiales bacterium | reverse complement strand
CCCAGCACTTTAGTGCTGGGACGGGATAATAAGAACTGTGTGCCACGGCAGCGGCACCTCTCTTCTTTTTTAACTTTGAGATCCTGAGAGATGCCACTACCGTGGCAGAGGTTTTTTTCTACCTCTCCCAGCACTAAAGTGCTGGGCTAAAGAGAGAAACGACCACTACCGTGGTCTAGAAAGGATTATCATAAGCCATTAACCAGGATCGAATTAAGAGTCGAACGACGTTAATAGTAGTTCGGCCTACACATAGCACTAAATATCAGAATTCTATGTTAGGTTGATGCGAATGGGGCACTCCGTCGCCCGCACTCTCATTGAAAGGCCGTTTCCCCATAACCACTTACCTTCTGTATTGATTCTCAATGATATAAATACGAAACTCACGTTAAGAAAACGTATCAAATCTTACAGACCTTCAATCCGTGAAGACTCAACCTCCTTATAACCAGGGATTGAACTTGATCTATTGCACTTTCAGACCGTTGGTCTGATCTTAACTAAATTCAGAAAGTGGTTTTAGAGTTCGATTTCATGAGATACACCAAGGGAGGGGTACCAGTTACGAATCAGGGATTTTTGCTCTTCACTTATCTTTTGTAGATGCTCTAGCGTCATCAAAAGAAGCTTGCGGCGAGAATCAATAACGGCCTGTTCTTTAACAAGAAAAGCGGGAGCGTGAAGGATTACTCGTAATTTATCCAACGCTTCTGGTTGATTTTCACGACCTGTTTGAAGCAAGTATAGGTAGTAGCGTAAGGTGTTAATAACAGCTGCACGATCGATAGCGTCCTTACATGAGCTATTGTAAGAGTGAATATCCATATGAATACAAAAATACTCTTCTAGCCTTATATACATCAAAATCTGAAATATTACGCGTTCATCAGATGTTAGCTCTAGTTTTTCTCCAAAGAAGTCTCTCCATACGCTATTAACGACAAACAGTAAACTCTTAGAAAGGCTTGGAATACCGTGAGCTGTGAGCCTCTCTTGTGATGGAAAAGAGAAACCGTCACTTTCTTGCTCCAACATTTTACGAAGCAGCAGACTCATAAAAGCGTCCGCATTTTTTAAGTTTTGGAACTCCCCTGTTTGTAGAAAAAAGGGGCCATCCATTGGAAAGTTAACAACAAAGAAATTGTCAGGGTATTTCTGTTGAAAGGCTATAATAGCTTCTGTACGTGGAGCTTCGTTCCCCCAGAAATGTGGTCTTGGATCTTGATGATTACAGTAGAGATGTCGTTGATTATTAGCAACATAACTGTCCAGAAAGAGAGAGAATTCGCCTAGGATTGAGGCGCCTTCTCCTGATATCACACCCACTAAAGCTCTATACATTCCATCAACTCTTTCACATGTGGGAGTTCCGAATCGTAAACAGAGTAAGTGCTTTTCTTCTCCAGTCACAAACTTGTAATTTTCTGGATATAGAACTGCAATAAAATTACTTTTCCAAAGGGGGCTAAAGTCGTAATTACTATTTCCTTTAGCCTTTTCAAATAGGATTCTAAATCCTGGTGTTTTCAAACGGTCTGGAACATGCTTAAAAGCTTCAAAGTCCAGTTTGAGGCAATCTACTAAAGGCGTTCCATCCTCAATTGCACAGTCTCCAATTCCAGCTTTTTCTAATAGTTCAAAAACAAATTTCCTACTGAATTCGTATAAATCTATTTCTCTAAACAGAACTGAAGCAAGTGAGTGTAAAAGTGTGACGCAGGGGTAGCGCTCTGAGCGCTCTGTCGAAGGTAGTGCTAAATAGTAATTCAGTTCTGTTTTATACTGCTCGGTTCGATGAGCAAGATGGAGGTTTACAAGTAGTGACCAACGTTGATTTTCAGGAAGCTTACCTGCATCTGTAGAAAATAGAGCATCTAACGCTTTATTAAGAAAAAACTTTGTCTTACCCTCTTCAGCTCTAGCTAACAGCAGCTTTACTTTTTGGAAAAGAGAAAAGTCATCTTCGATACCATCGAAACGGCTTTTAAGACCTGATATCAGGCCATCAATAACATATTGAAATTTCTGTTGTTGCCAAGGGAGGAGTTCTGTTCTATCAACTTCTTCGGTCCATTGCCAATCTGACAACTCAAAAGAGGCTGTTCTTGGTCTTCCTGTACTAGCGATGCTTCTTTGAGCAATTGTGCTTACAGCATCATCGATTACCTGTGCTGTAAATTCTTCAGCAAAGCTTTGAATACTTTCTTTTCTTTCCCCTATAGCGAACATACCTTGTTTCGATGCCTCTTCATTGCTAGAATTACGAGTCTGTTTAGAAGCTCGGTAGTTGAGATTCCAAGCTCCTTAAAAAGTAGTGGATAGAGGCTTATATCGGTAAAGCCTGGAATTGTATTGATTTCATTAATCCAAAATTTTTCATTCTTATCTAGAAAAAAATCGACTCTGGCAAGAGCTGAGCAGCCTAAGAGCGAATAAGCTTGTTTTGCAAGTGTTTGGATTTCTTTTTTTTTCTTATCGGATAGCTCAGGGGAAAGAGAAGTTTTCATACCATTTTCAGCATATTTGGCGTTGTAATCATAGACGGCTGTTCCACGGATGATCTCGCCTGGCCCTGCAACGATGAGGCTTTCATCACCAAGTAGAGCGCATTCTAGCTCTCTACCTTCAATTTCTTGTTCTACTAGTAGGTGTGATCCTGAAGAAAAAGCGTTTTCAATTGCTTCTGGAAGAGAGTGAGCGTCTGTGACTCTGCTGACTCCAATACTAGAGCCCATACAGGACGGTTTAACATATACGGGGAAGTTAAACTTCTGTTGAATTTTATCTAAATACAACTGTGAATTAAGAGTCCACTGTTTGGAAGAAAATGTTATGAAATCAGCTGTGGGTAGTTTTGCGCTTTGAAGGATGCGTTTTGTTATAACCTTGTCCATACAGGCGGTGGATGCGTAATGATTACAGCCTATATACGGTTTTTGCAACAGTTCTATAAAGCCTTGAACTGTACCATCTTCGCCGTTAGGGCCGTGAAGAACGGGAAAGATAACATCTGCTTTCTGTAGGGAATTGAGAACCTCTGAGTTTAACCATGATCCACTTTTTGGAATAAAGAGGCGTTCTATATCATATAAAGAGTCGTCTAATGAGTGCTTTACGTTATCTGCTGATAGTAATGAGATTTCATGCTCGCTAGAGCACCCTCCTGAAAGAAGAGCGAGTTTCAATCGTCTTGAAAGTTTGAGCTCTCTTCCAACTTTTGTGATATCTCCGGCTCCCATTGTCACAACAACATCGTGTGGCATTAATGATGCTTCTAGGTGAGCTTTGAGCTTATTTCTTGGGACATATTCAGAAGCTACATTAACTTCTTCTCAGATCTTTTGAGAGGATACTCCTTCTAGGCATTCTTCTCCTGCCGCATAAATATCCGTAATAAGCAATTGATCTGCATCAGAGAAGGCTTGGGAGAAGCTGCCTAGGCAGTCACGTGTACGTGTATAGCGATGAGGTTGAAAAAGAGCAATCAAGCGACGTTCTCCAATTGCTTTTCGAATACCGGCAAGTGTTGTTGTAATCTCTGTTGGATGATGTGCATAATCATCGATAACTAAGACACCGTTTTTATCTAGAACGTGCTCACATCTTCTGGAAATTCCACTAAAGGTTTTGAATGTTTGACGGATCGAGGACTCTTCGATCTCAGAGGTCACTGCTAGACCGAAGACTGCAGCGGCATTAAGTACGTTATGTTTACCGGTTAAATTTAAAATGATATCGCGGTAATTTTTCCCTTTAAAGGCGATATCAAAAAGAGTCTTCCAGCCTGAGTGTCGTACGTTGCTTACAACTAAATCATTGTTTGAGTTAAAGCCGTAATGATAGCCTTTTTTTCCGGATAATTGCTTTAAGAGGAGATCATCACCGCAACAAAAAAGTTGTT
>JBDQID010000227.1:0-3914 GCA_040264515.1 Chlamydiales bacterium | reverse complement strand
GTATTTGATTTTAATAAAGCAGTTAGCAGTAGTAGAGTTTCAAGAGTGAATAGTAAAGAAATTTTTGGTGGTGTCGGTTCTGTTGATGTTTCCACTGACTTCTCTATTAATACTTCTAAAGTAAAAGCTTTATTGTCCTCTGTTTCTAGTTCTAATAAGAATTCTCCTATTCCTTTAGTTGAGAAAGAGAAGATTTTAGAATGTATTAATTCTATTGATATTGGATCTGTTGAGATGGAAGGTTTACTTGAGATCATGGATTTAATTTTGAGTTATCCGTGTGCTTCTTCAACACAATTTATGGATGCAATTTTAAAAAAAATGAAAGAGAAAGAGCCGTCTTTAAGTGAGAATCTTTCCGATGCTGTTTCCGGTAGGATATTAACTCCGATTGGAGTTAACAAAATAATAGAGGGCTTAAAAAGTCAAGGTAAAATACAGAGACCAGAGGATGGTTTAGTTCTATGTAAGGCGATTGAAAATAAAGAAAAGATTAAAGATGAAATTTCGAGTACGCTACTTCAATTAGCTGAGGCTCCAGATGGATCAAGAGCAGCTCTTATATTTAATACAGGGGCTAATGATATGCATTTATCACCTCTATTATTTGAGAAGAGAGGGGGGAAAATACGCATTGCGAACCTTGATTCAGTTGGAGAGAATGAAATGTATAGAGCATTAACAGCAATGAAAATTACAATGGCATTAAAGGATATGGAATTAGAAGGTCTTGATATTGAATTGTATGAAGTATCGTTTTCTCGTCAGAGAGATTCTGTGAATTGTCCTATTTTTTCGATTCGGGATGTTGTAGCGTTTTCTAAACAAGAAGATTTTTTTTCAATTGTTGAATGTGAAGATTCGGAGGGATTGGAAGGAATATCAGCTTGTTATAAGATTACCTCTTTGCCGCCTTCAATAATGAAAGTTACTCAATCTTTATCACAGCTCGAAGAGTATATTGAGCGAAACGATGCTACAGACGGAATTATTCATAGACATCGTCGGAAAGTTGGATGTGATGAAGCTATTGAAGAAATAGAAGAAACATTGCAGCAGAATGTTGAGCGCCATTGTTTTTATTCTGTAGATGATAGAGGGGATAGTAAGTTACGGAATATGTTGATTCAAAATCGTTTTAATAAATATCTTGGAATTCTTGTAAGAGAGACTCTTCGTGAGAGTACAGCACAGTAGAAGTTGATGCTCTTGCTACTGTGCTGTGTATACCTTAGGCGAGGCTGCCCATGGGGTCCCAGGGTGAGAGGACGATCGGTTTTTGTTTGAGGATGTCTTTGACTTTCTTGGGAACGTACTTTTTGTCTACGACGATTTCGTAGAGGTATTCGTCGAACCAGTCATCGCCCATCATCATGTAGCCTTTGTCTCCGTATTCGTCACCCCAGGAGTTTTCGACGCGCCATTTTCTGGGTCCATCTTTACGCACGTCGACACCGGTGAACACCATGGCGTGTGTCATTTGACTCTGTCCGTAGTCGAGTCGTTCGGCTTTTGTGCTTTTTGGTGTGATACCGAAGAGGAGGTCGTAGTCGTAGAGTTTTGTATCCATGACACCGAGTTTTCGGCTAAACTCTTTACCCACATCGCAGCCGAACCAGACGCTGTTGTGATCTTTGAGTGACGCCATGGCGTATTTACGTAGATCTTTTGATGGGAGGTTGATGTAGCGGACGAGTTCTCCTCCAACGACATTCCCGAGGTATTTCACGGTATAGAGTTTATTGAACGGTTTGTCTTTTGTTGGGGCATTGATGAGGCAGACTTGGTCATCGACATTGTAGGGGACGTGTTTTTTGTAAAATGCTTGTGGTGTGAGATTTAAGAAGGTTGAGAACTTTTTCTTTTTGTCGCGGAAGCTCCAGTCGAATGTTTGTGGGGGTTCGCCTAAGAAGATAGTGAGGATACGGAAGATTTCGTTAAGCATTTCAGTTTTTTTCTTTCGTAGTGTGGGGAGTGTGGCTTTATCTTTATGGTCGTTGCGCAGTTCACAGGCGAATTCGCGTAGCATTCTGTTGAGGAAGGAGTTGAGTTGGTTGGAGTGTCCGGAGCTGTAGCTTTCGGGCATTGCGGTTTTTGGGATGACGCCGTATTTGTTAACTAGGTTAACGAACATGTCCCACTGTCCACCGTCGTTGATGGGTGTTTGTAGGATCCACATGAGGGTACGATCGGAGGTTTCTTCGTTGAGTGTTGCGAGGATATTTTCTAAGAAGAAGTTAGATTTTTCGAGTTTATCCCAAAAGAAGAGGTATGTTTGGGAGAATTCGAATTGATCCATTTTGTATTTTTCCATCATGGCAAGGCGCATGACGTTGAGGGCAGCGAAGAGCCAGCACCGCCCGGAGGATTTTTGGTTTGTCGCTTTTCCTTCATCTTTGATTTGGTGTGAGAAGGTGTGTTCGACATCGAAGTATGTCTTTCGGCACATGGCGACTTGTGTGAAGTCTACGTGTGTCAGAGCGTTGCGTGCGAGTAGGTTTTTTGGGTTGTTTTGAAAGTTTTGGCTACATTCTTTGATTGTTTTTTCAGTAACGGCTTTCATTTTTTTCTCCACTATTTGGTCATATTCATATCACGCATACCACGATTTGGATTAAGAGCCTATTTTTTTTGATTTTTGTAATAATTTTCGACAGTTCGAAGGCAGTGGGTAAAACGGTGGAAGGTGTATTTATCTACGGCTCCATTGGTGGGTCGGATTGCAATAATTCTACAACCGAGTATTCGCTCTTTCTGACTTAGTATTTTTGGCATTTCTTTAGGGATAGGCTGATAGAGGATTTTTGTAGCGTAGTATGGGATAGTTGGGAAGATCGACTTGAGTGGTTTTACTGGAGGAATCTTGGGTGGAGGAGTTGTTTTATTAGCAATAGGTTTTGTTTGCAGTAGAGGAGCGGTGTAGCAGAGAATAAGTAAAAATCCGAATAACATTAAGGCGTTAATAGGTGTGATCCATTTTTTATTTTTAATTTGGATGTTGGCTTGCTCTAAAAGAGAGGAAAGTTCTGGGTTGTTTTTCACTTTTCTTCTTAGTTTTTTGAATCGAGTGAGGGCAAGTTTTTGTAATTTTTTATCTTTATTTCGTTTTAGAGCTTTGATGAGTGGGAGTTCTGTTTCCGCGTAATCTTTTAGAAGAGCTTTATCATGTGGAGTACCGAATAGCTCTTGGATTCCAAGGGGGATGCTGTAGCCGAGAGTTTTTTGTCTGTAGAAGAGTAAGAGAGTTTGGATAATGTACTTAATGGCTTTGCGTTTTAGCCGTTCTGATACATCGCTTTTGTATACGGTCCAGAAGTGGCTTTGTTGTATTTTTTTTTTGGAGAATTTTAAAGTCGTGGATTGGTTGATTAGTTGTAGCACAGCGTTTAAGTGTACTTTTGAAGATCGTTGTCTGATATTGCGGAGGAGTCTGTTCCAAGTTCGGGCTTGGCACGTTGTATTACCATGGAAAAAGTTGTTTTCGGAAAGGTAGCGTTGTAGCTTTGTTGTTGTTTCTAGTAGCTGATGTGAGATTCCATGCTGAATTAACTTTTCAAATAGAGGCGCTTCGTTTTCTAAAAAGTCTTGAGGGAACTGTCTGATTAAAGAGAAGAGCTTTTTGAGTCGAAGAGCAGAAAGGGATTCTTTTTTTTGTAGAGAGAAGATTTTTTGTACTAGAGATTGGAAGATTTCTTTGCGAAGGGGTGCCGTGGTGGGATTGTGAAGGATCTCTTTTATTTCATTAAGGATATCTAGGCTTGTTTTTACTTCGTCTTTATCAAGAATTCTTTTCACGGCTTGTAGCCATCTTTGAGCTGTAAGCTTATCTTCTTTAAAGCGTTCGTTTTTAAAAAAGAGTTGTCTGTTTTGAAAGGAGTTAGAGGATAGGGAGCGCAGGAGTTTATCTTGGGAGT
>JBDQID010000226.1:0-3937 GCA_040264515.1 Chlamydiales bacterium | reverse complement strand
CGATTTTAAGTGAGTTTAAGAGTTCATTTAAGATCAGGCTGAAGGCCTGAAAATTGTAACAGCCCAGGGTTAACGCGAACGTAGCGAGACGTGCAACCTTGGGTAGATAGCAAATATTTTGTACCCTGAAGGGGTGCCATATCACATGCTCTGTTTTATGGGATGCATTTTTTTTTGTCTAACCTAGGGTTGCTGACCCTAGGCTGTTGCACTTTCAGACCGTTGGTCTGCTCTTAAATAAATTCTAGAGGTCGTTCCACACCACTTCCTTGATTTATTTGAAGAACTTATGCAATTAGACAGTCGATATCGAATGATTGAATTATTTAGGAAAAAGGCGCTTCTTACGCATGTACACAGCACCCCCAACAGTAGCAACTCCAAGAACGGAGAGAAAAGCAACAGGGGTTTTATGCTGTTCTTGTGCAACGAAAACGGGGTGGTATAGCGTGTAGAGCTGAGAAATTTTTCCTTCGTTGTTCTTTTTGATATCGATTTTAAATACGCCCTCGATAAGAACAAGCTTATTTTGCGTGACCTCTTGTAATGAGCCCTCGATATAGATTTGTGAGGCTACTTTATGTGGAGCTCCAATGCAGCAACTCTTTAGGCTAGGTGTCTGAGAGAGGATCCACTGATCGTTTTTTGTCTTAAGAAGAAAGCCTCGGAGTGCAACTTCCTTTTCGTGGAACTCTCCTAGAGCATGATTGTGGATAGAACCCTCTCCGCTCTCTTCGATATTTTTTGCACACTCTTCTAATAGATTGAATGAAAGAGGATATATTGCATAACAGGGAGAATGAGCGAATACAGCGCATAGTGCTGTTAGAAGGGTGAAAAAAAAATTCATTAGTTTTTTATCTCTTTTTGACAATTTCTCATTGAAGCTATACCTTAATCATTAATTTTGACAACGTCAAGGGAGAAAAAAACATGGCCCGTCAGCTTTTTACATCGGAATCTGTTTCACTTGGTCATCCAGATAAAGTTGCTGATCAAATTTCAGATGCTATTCTAGACGCCTGTCTTGCAGAAGATTCACACTCTAAAGTTGCTTGTGAGGTTCTTGTAAGTACAGGATTGGTAGTTCTCGCAGGTGAAATCACAACACATGCAACTGTTGATTATCAAGAAGTCGCAAGGGAGACAATCAAAAATATAGGTTATGAAGATTCCACTTTAGGATTTGATTATCGCTCCTGTGCTGTTCTCGTTACGATTAATAAACAGTCGCCAGATATCTCTCAAGGTGTTGAAGAGGGTGAAGGGTTATATGTACAGCAGGGTGCTGGAGATCAAGGCATGATGTTTGGCTATGCATGTGATGAGACAAAAGAGTTGATGCCATTGCCAATTGAGCTCTCCCATAATCTGATTCGAGAACTCTATGAGATGCGCGTTTCAGGCACTTTACCTTATCTAAGACCAGATGCAAAAGCACAGGTAACCGTTGAGTATGATGAACAAAACAGTCCTCTACGAGTGCATACTATTGTAATTTCTACACAACATTCAGTGGATGTTGAGCATTCTCAGATCGTCCGCGATATGAAGGTTATGATAAAGCATGTTGTTCCAAAGGGCCTTCTTGATGAAGATACTCTTTTTTATATTAACCCTACTGGACGTTTTGTTGTTGGTGGACCGACAGCTGATTGCGGTGTTACCGGAAGGAAAACAGCAGTCGATACTTATGGTGGAATGGCGCGCCACGGTGGTGGAGCTTTCTCTGGAAAGGACCCAAGTAAAGTAGATCGTTCTGCAGCATATGCCGCACGTTATGTTGCAAAAAATATTGTAGCCGCGAAGCTTGCAAGGCGTTGTGAAGTACAGCTAGCGTATGCTATCGGGCTCGCAGAGCCTGTCTCCATTAAAATCGAAACGTTCGGAACTGCTGTAATGGAAGAAGATAAGATCGCAGACGCGGTTGCTAAAGTGTTTGATTTATCTCCAAAGGGCATTAACGAAATGCTGAACCTCAACCGCCCTCTTTATCTTAAAACAGCGTGGGGTGGGCATTTTGGAAGAGGCGATGCAGATTTTCCTTGGGAGGCAACAGATAGGGCCGCACCTCTTCTCGATGCTTTGAATAATGGAAAACAGGCACAAGAGGGTGTTGCCACTCTTCTTCGTTAGTAGTTTTTGATCCTCTATAGACTTAGGAAAATGCCCTTTTAGAATTTTCTAAAAGGGCATTTTATTAAAAATATGATAGATTCATCCCCTGTTTCTTTTTGCTGTTTACAGCATCGACTGGATTCCGTTATCTCCGATTTAAGAATTGGAACGGTTATACCACTGGTTATCTTAGAAGAGCTTTATCAAGCTGTTGATAAATTTCGCGATAGTCTTGACGATTTCACTATTACATCTGTTAGCGAAAAAGATCTCTCAGCTTTAGAACTTCGAATTCATAAGGTTGTGGAGAAAATCCTTACGACACCTGCAGTAGAGAGATCTATTGGAGAGGAGGGAAAGGTTAGGGAGAATTATTTTACAAGGGAGGGCGTGAGCCTTCTCTCAGATGAAGAGTATAAAGAGCAGCTTATGGGGATTGCGATTTCAAGAGCGTTTATAGCTTCTAGAAAAGCGGGTAATAATGGAGAAGATACTCAGCTTATTGGAAAGGTTTGTTGTCCCCTTGTGCATTATATCGAAAAGTATGGATCGGATAATAGAGATATCCTTCTAGGTCTTCAAGCTGTAGCAACACATTATAAAATGATCCCTATCAAACGCGATGGTCACTGCCTTTTTCGCTCTTTAGCCTACGGATTGATCTTAAAACTAGGAAATTCAGCAGATCCAAAAAAAGCTCTAGACCGCTTGAGAGTTGCTCTACCTCTCAGGTGTGAAATGCTTATTGAAATGGGACATCCAACGCTCTCACCAGCTCTTGTAAAAACGTTGTGTGAGGTAGAGGATTGTCTTGAAGTGTTAGCTCAAAATTTCTCTGTTGGAGCTTTGAATTTTTTATTCCAAGATAGTAGAGTATCGAACTCCTGGGTTGCTTTTTTACGAAATTTATCTTGTGCTTATAATGTTTATTATTATGCAGCTCCAAGCCATATTTTTTACTCTTATGCCGTTGAGCGGTTTGGCAGCGTAAAAGAGTATCTTTTTAAAATGACTCATATGCCTTTTGCAACAGAAGGGGATCACGTAGAATTAGATACTTTGTGTACAATATTGGGATTGGAACTTGATTTGTTAAATATCACTGCTATTGGAGCTAGTGATAAGAAGTTCTCTCCGAATACGGATATAACGAAACTCTCTTTGCTGTTTATAGCAGGTCATTACGATGTGGTAGTAAAAAAATGAATAAAAAAAAATGCCCCTGTTATTCAGGTAAAGAGTATGCAAAATGTTGTAGACCTTATCATGAGGGCTATAGAGTGCCAGATGCACAAGCTTTGATGCGTTCTCGCTATGCGGCATACGCTTTGGGAAAAAGTGATTATCTCATCAAGACAACGCATCCTCAAAACAGTGAATTTCCAACAGATTTTAAAGCTTGGGCTCAGGATATTCTCGATTTCTCCAAGCAAAGTTCTTTTGAAGGTTTAACAATTTTAGATTTCAGTGATGGCGAAACAGAGGCGTTTGTAACGTTTAAGGCTGAGATCAAACAAAATGGTAAAGATATTAGTTTTACAGAACGTAGTCGCTTTAAAAGAGAAGCTTCTTGGCTTTATCTAGATGGTGAGATGTTATAGAGAGTCGATCGGCCTTATTTAATAGAAGCTAATACCTAATATAACCTCGATTTTGTATACCAGGAGTCGGAATAAACAGCTAATAAATGGACGATTGGAGACCATCATAGAAGAGGTATTTACTAGTGAGCTCTTACCTCCTTTCGATGCTATTAAGCGTTTTTTTGCCACAAGCTTTTGCTCTAATTTACTTTTCTGAGATATTGCATGAAAAGGAT
>JBDQID010000225.1:0-3959 GCA_040264515.1 Chlamydiales bacterium | reverse complement strand
CCTCCTATACCCTCCTGCAAAAAGACATCGAAACATATAAGAAGAAAGACTTTGCTTATATTATTCTCGATGAGGCGCAACACATTAAGAACCGTGGAACGCGCAATGCCAAATCGGTCAAACAGCTTAAAGGCTCCCACCGTTTGATTCTTACAGGAACACCTATTGAGAACTCTCTTGATGAGCTATGGAGCCTCTTTGACTTCCTCATGCCGGGCCTTTTAAACTCGTACGATCGCTTCGTAGATAAATATCTACGCCAGCCTCGCCCTGCACAAGAAAAAAACATTGAAGTGCTCAAGCAGAAAGTCTCTCCGTTTATTTTGCGAAGAATGAAAACAGATGTTTTGCAGGATCTACCACCGATTTCAGAAATTATTTATCGCTGCAGCCTTACAAGTGTGCAAGAGCAGTTGTACAAGTCGTATGCAGAAACGGCTCGAAAAGAGCTTACAAGCCTTGTTGCTAAAGAGGGCTTTGATAAAGTTCATATTCACGTTCTGGCAACTCTTACGCGCTTAAAACAAATTTGCTGTCATCCTGCAATTTTTGCTAAAGAGAGTGCTGAGTCTGGGGATTCCGCCAAGTACGATATGCTCATGGAGCTATTGCAGACCTTGATTGAGGGACAGCACAAAACAGTTATTTTTTCTCAATACACTAAAATGCTTAATATCATGCGTAAAGATCTCGAAGAGCAAGGCATTCGCTTTGCCTACCTTGACGGATCTAGTAAAAACAGGCTTGATATTGTAAACACCTTTAATGAAGATGACACTATCCCAGTTTTCTTAGTTTCTTTAAAAGCTGGAGGTAGCGGCCTTAATATTGTTGGAGCTGACACCGTAATCCATTACGACATGTGGTGGAATCCTGCTGTTGAAAATCAGGCTACCGACCGTGTCCATAGGATCGGTCAGACACGTTCTGTTTCCGCATATAAGCTTGTCACTCTAAATACGATTGAGGAAAAAATCTTGCGTCTACAAAATCGCAAGAAAACGTTAGTAACACAGCTCGTCAATAGTGACGAGGAGGCAATGTCCAAGTTAACTTGGGAAGATGTTTTAGAATTGCTTCAAACTTAAAAACAGTAAGGAAATCCATTTACTATGTTCAAAAAAGTACGTATTCCATGGGGTTCTGTGGTAAGTAACTTCCGAGAGACCGCTTTCAACCGTGTAGATCAGATGATCGGCATGTTTTCAAGTGACATTGGAATCGATCTGGGAACCGCCAATACTCTCGTCTACGTTCGCGGTAAAGGAATTATCTTAACAGAGCCCTCCGTAGTCGCAGTTGACTCTACTACAAATGAAGTTCTTGCTGTCGGTCAAAAAGCTAAAGCGATGCTCGGGAAGACACCACGAAAAATCCACGCTGTGCGCCCTATGAAAGACGGTGTAATTGCTGACTTTGAAATTGCAGAGGGCATGCTTAAAGCTTTGATAGGAAGGGTGACTCCATCTAGAAGCCTCTTTCGCCCAAAAATTCTCATAGCAGTTCCGTCTGGAATTACAGGTGTTGAAAAAAGAGCGGTAGAAGATTCTGCACTCCATGCAGGTGCACAAGAGGTTATCCTTATTGAAGAGCCAATGGCAGCAGCAATTGGTATTGATCTTCCAGTACACGAACCTTCAGCCAATATGATTATTGATATTGGTGGTGGTACAACAGAGATTGCCATTATCTCTCTTGGTGGCATCGTAGAGTCTCGCTCACTTAGAATAGCTGGTGATGAGTTCGATGAATGCATTATGAACTACATGCGCAGAACGTATAATCTAATGATTGGTCCTAGGACTGCAGAAGAGATTAAAATGACAATCGGCTCTGCATACCCTCTTGGTGACAATGAGCTTGAGATGGAAGTACGTGGTCGAGATCAGGTGGCAGGTCTACCGATTACCAAACGAATCAATTCCGTTGAAATCCGTGAATGTCTTCAAGAGCCTGTCCAACAAATCATCGAAAACGTTAAGCTCACGCTGGAAAAATGTCCTCCAGAACTCGCAGCTGACCTCGTTGAAAGAGGAATGGTGTTAGCCGGTGGAGGAGCCCTTATCAAGGGTCTAGATAAAGCGTTGATAAAAGAGACCGGCTTACCTGTGATCATTGCTCCAAACCCACTTGCTGTGGTTTGCCTTGGAACGGGGAAAGCTTTAGAATATTTAGATAAATTCCGCCGCCGTAAAGCTGTCGGTGTATGAGAAAAGGAAGGAAGAGATGACAATGAAAATGACAACAGGAGGCATCCATTTTAATATGAACCTCCAAGATTGGACAACAAATTTACATCTGGTGAACTGGATTGAAGCCATCGCAGAGCTTACTCAACCCGACTCCATTCATCTTTGTGACGGCTCTGAGGAGGAAAATAAAACGCTATGCGATCAAATGGTAGCATCCGGTACTTTTGTTAGATTAAATGAAGAAAAGCGCCCCAACAGCTTCTGGTGCCACTCTGATCCAGGTGATGTTGCCCGTGTTGAGGACCGTACATTTATCTGCTCTAAGAAAGAAGAGGATTCAGGACCTACGAATAACTGGTGTGAGCCAGAAGAGATGAAGAGCAAGCTCAAAAAGCTTTTTGCAGGCTGCATGCGTGGTAGAACAATGTATGTTATCCCTTTTAGCATGGGTCCTCTTGGCTCAAACATTGCACACATCGGTATTCAAATTAGTGACTCCCCATACGTTGTTACCAATATGCGTATCATGACGCGTATGGGAGCTGAGGTTTTAAAAGTTTTAGGAACCGACTCTTTTGTTCCTTGCCTTCATTCTGTTGGCGCTCCGCTACAACCAGGAGAGAAGGATGTCGCATGGCCATGTAATCCAGATAATAAATATATCGTACACTTCCCAGAAGAGCGTACTATTTGGTCATTTGGTAGTGGGTATGGTGGAAACGCGTTACTTGGAAAAAAATGTTTTGCCCTACGCATAGCCTCAGCTATGGCACACGATGAGGGCTGGCTTGCAGAGCACATGTTAATCTTAGGAATTACATCACCTGAGGGCGAAAAAAAATATATGGCAGCGGCTTTTCCAAGTGCTTGTGGAAAAACCAACCTCGCTATGCTCAAATCCGTATTACCAGATTGGAAGTTCGAGTGTGTAGGCGATGATATCTGTTGGATGAAATACGGTGAAGACGGTCAGCTTTATGCTATAAATCCAGAAGCTGGTTTTTTCGGTGTTGCTCCTGGAACATCAGATGACTCTAACTTCAATGCTATGGCATCTTTAAAAAAGAATTGCATTTTCACAAATGTCGCGCTTGATTCAGAAGGTGATATTTGGTGGGAAGGGATGACCAAAGAAGTTCCCAAAACATTAACGGATTGGCATGGTAACGCATGGACTGAAGAGAGTGGAGATCTGACATCGCATCCAAACGCTCGCTTTACAGCACCTGCAAGTCAATGTCCTGTTATTGATCCGGCTTGGGAAGATCCCAAAGGTGTTCCTATTTCGGCTATCATCTTTGGTGGACGACGCTCAACAGTGGTTCCTTTGGTTTTTGAAGCATTCAACTGGCAGCACGGAACCTTTATGGGAGCTGGTGTATCATCAGAGACTACAGCTGCAGCTTCTGGTGCGGTTGGAAAACTACGCCACGATCCCTTTGCGATGCTTCCCTTTTGTGGTTATCACATGGGAGACTATTTCCAACACTGGCTTAATGTTGGTAGTAAGGGCGATCAGAGTAAGCTTCCTCAGATTTTCTATGTCAACTGGTTCAGAAAAAGCGCCGATGGGAAATTTCTCTGGCCTGGATTTAGCGATAATGGCCGCGTACTAAAGTGGATCTTTGAGCGTAGTAATGGCAAAGATAATGCGGAGAAAAGTGCGATTGGTTTATTACCAAAAATCGATGCTCTTGATTTAAGTGGGCTAGATGTTTCAGAGGACGCAATGAAGCAGCTCTTTGAAGTTGACACCGCGTCTTGGCT
>JBDQID010000224.1:0-3962 GCA_040264515.1 Chlamydiales bacterium | reverse complement strand
GTAGTTCCAGCTCGCACACCTTTGACTTTGAAGTTCGCGAACATACCTTCTTTTTTTCGAGTGACTTTTAAAAATTTTACAACGAAATTATCAGCTAAATCTTGCATGGTCTTTCTTCATTACTGTTTTTTAGATAGCAGAATTTTAGCCATCATAAGCTTTTGAGTCAATCTGAAAATGAAATGGTTAATGCTTGTGAGTAAAGGAGCTGTCGCATTATTATTTTTCCAAATCAATAGATGCTTTCAAGAGAACCTGTATGTTAAATAGCAAGCAAGATTCACCCTTTAAATTAGAACAGAGTTGGAACGCTCAACTTAAAAGTGAGCTGAATCAACCTTACATAAAAGAACTTTTAGCTTTTTTGAAAAATGAGAGAGAAGAGAATCGGGAAATTTTTCCCCAGGAAGAAGATCTTTTTTCCGCTTTTTCTCAAACACCCTTTGAAAAAACATCTGTTGTTATCATGGGTCAAGATCCCTATCACGGTCCGGAACAAGCCCACGGTATGAGCTTTAGTGTTCGCAGAGGTGTCCGCCCACCACCTTCTTTAAAAAACATCTTTAAAGAACTTCATTCAGACTTAAACATCCCCCTGCCAGAGCACGGCCATTTAATTGAGTGGGCAAAACAAGGCGTTCTTTTGCTAAACGCCACCTTAACTGTTCAAAAAGGAAAACCGAAATCTCACCATCGCAAAGGTTGGGAACGTTTTACCGATGCCGTAATTGCAAAGCTTGCAATTCAAAAAGAGCCAGTTATTTTTGTTTTATGGGGAAAATCTGCTCAAGAAAAATGTCTAAACGTCCCAGAACTTAGGCGAAACGAACATCACTTTATCCTTACAGCAGCTCATCCCTCACCTTACTCTGCAAACAGAGGATTCTTTGGCTGCTCTCATTTTTCAAAAATAAACAGCCTTCTTACCCAAATAGGAAAACGTCCTATCGATTGGACCATTCGCTAAGTTTTAAATCGTTTTTTTTTGGCACGCCCCTTGCTTCTCTTTTTCCAAAAGAAAAAAAGGAGTTAGCTAATGATAGAAAAAATCGGAAACAAAAACTTCACATTACTCTCTAAACTTCTCGATCTACATTCAGCTAGACACCGTGTTCATTCACAGAATATAGCAAATATCAACACGCCAAATTATCGACGCCGCGAATTTAAATTCGACTCTGCACTTCGCAATGCAATGGAAGGGGGCACAGCAGCCCACTATCAAGGCATTGTAGGTTGGGTTGATCGTCCAAACACAACTCCGGTAAGAAACAACGGTAACAATGTTGATATCGACATGGAGATGGTCAGTATGAAGGAAAATACTTCCTTCTATGAGATCTACACCCAGATTTACAAGAAAAAAGCTGAGATGATCAAAACAGCAATTAAAGGAGTGAAGTAAAGTGTATCCAACAAATATTAATTCAATTTTTCGTGCTTCACGTGTTGCAGCTTCAGGCTTAAAGTCTAATCGTTCTTGGATGAACATGATTGCTAACAACATTTCAAACTCTAATACCTTAGATACCGGAATACGAGACAAACAGGGGAATTTTGTTCCCTATAAAAGACAGGTTCCGGTTTTTGCCAAAATCATGTCAGAAAAATTTAGAGAAAATAGAGTAAACAGCGATGTTTTAAATGGCGTTCGAGTTAAAGAGGTTGCTGAAGTTGATGCTGTAAAGAAAATTTACGCCCCATCCCACCCGGCAGCAAGAAAATCTGGACAAGATGTCGGTTATGTATATTATCCTGCAGTAGGTAGTTCGCAAGAACTTGCAGATTTAAGAATTGCTTCTGCAGCTTATGAGGCAAATCTTTCTGTGATGACACTTTCAAAGAAAATGCAGTCACAAACACTTGGATTACTCGGAGGTAGTTGATAATGGCTGAATCAGATTTAAGTTTTCAAAGTCTTGACTCGTTACTAGCTCCAAAGTCTAGGCGAAAAAATCCTTCAATATTTGTTAAGGATGCAAACCTTCAAGTTCACGTTCCCAATGTAGGGGAGGCAATGAACCTTGAAAAGAAGCACTCTTTTAAAAACGTTCTCGCCTCTTATCTCGAAGATGTTAACACTTTGCAACACGACTCTGATGCACAAATTCAACGCTTGGTCGCAGGGGAAACTGAAAACTTACATGAGGTTGTTTTGGCAATGGATGAGGCTCAGACAGCTTTTGACCTTATGATGCAAATGCGCAATCAACTAATGGAAAGTTATAAAGAAATTAAGCGTATTATGTAGCTTTTTACGCTTAAAAAAAATTCAGCCGTATACCAAAAGAGAGCTTGGTATGCGGTTTTTTTTTATGCTCAAATCCACATTTTTCATTTAGATTTCCCTTTCAAAATAGTCAGAAAATTGTTCGCAATTTTGAACATAACTTGCATGAACATTTGTTCATAACCACTCAACTGTTAATAAGTCATCAAATATAAACAGCCCGCTGACTTATTATGAACATTAAAAAGAGCCTAATTTTTTCAGAGTTTAACGGCTCTCTTATGAACATTCCCACACTCTCTAAAGAAGAAGAGAGTGATAAATATACATATTCATTAAAAGTAAGAGAGTGTGAATAATGTCGATAATCTAAAAACCACACTGCAGTAGGTTCGAGCTATGCATTCATTTATTCCCAAACAATTTTTCGATCTTTCTCTTTTTTCTCATCAAGATCTTTTCAATGAATGTCAATACGTTTGGGAAGCTTTGAAAAAAATAAAACCGTATCTCAAACAACACTCCTTAGGAAATATTGAATGTGAAATTCCAACTGGAGCTCATTTAATAAATCCAGAACTCATTTCAATTGGAGAGGGCACTGTTGTTGAGCCTACAGCCTACATTAAAGGACCCTGTGTTATTGGAAAAAATTGCACGATTCGTCACGGCGCCTATATTCGTGGAGATTTTATTGCCGGAGACAATTGTGTTATTGGTCATGCTACAGAAATAAAGCATTCGATCTTTCTTAATAAAGCTCAAGCTGCTCACTTTGCTTATGTTGGAGATTCAATTTTAGGAAACAAAGTTAACCTAGGTGCTGGAACAAAATGTGCGAATTTAAAGCTTAACGGCAGTAATGTTTTTGTAAAATTTGAAAATCAAAAAATAGACACAGGACTTCGAAAATTTGGAGCCATTTTAGGTGATGAGGCACAACTGGGCTGTAATTGTGTTACAAATCCAGGAACCTTGATGGAAAAATTTTCACAATGCTATCCCTGCACAACCTTTGGTGGAGTTATACAAGAGGATCAAATTGTTAAAAAAGCACACTATCCAATTGAGGTAAGCTCAAAGTCGTTCACTTAAAAACACGAATTTATGCTATAAAGGCTTTACTCTTCTTCTTACCCAAATGTAAAAAATATGAAAGCAATTAATACGTATAAAAAAGATATCGAAGAAAAAATTTCTCAGGCCATCCCTCTCTTAGGAGAAAAAAACAAGCTGCGAGATGCTTGTGAATACGCTCTTTTAAACGGTGGAAAACGACTCCGCCCCGCCATCGTGCTTATGGTTGCAAAAGCCCTTGGTAAAAACCACGATGTCTGGGATGCAGCTTTAGCAATTGAGTATTTTCATACAGCATCCCTAATTGCAGATGATTTGCCATGTATGGATAATGATGATTTTCGTCGCGATAAGCCCTCTTTACATAAAGCGTCCGGAGAAGCTGTTGCACTTCTTGCAAGTTATGCTCTGATTGCTGCTGGATATCGAGCTCTCTACAGTAACGCCTCTCGTGTGGCTAACGGAGGCGCTGTTTGTCTTTTAGCGCTTGAAAATACAACTCTAAATACAGGGTTAATGGGAGCTACGGGCGGACAATTCTTAGATATTTTTCCAACAGATGCATCTCTCTCTCTTCTTAAAAAAGTCATTCACCAAAAAACAGTAACGCTTTACGAAGTCGCTTTTGTTTTGGGCTGGCTTTATGGCGGAGGAG
>JBDQID010000223.1:0-3962 GCA_040264515.1 Chlamydiales bacterium | reverse complement strand
TATTACTGCTGTGTATATCGGGAAGTAGGCGCTCTCGTCCTGTGATGGTGACAGCTTTTCCTGTTGCATGTGCTTGGGTTTTACATGTTTCGATGAAGTCGCGTACTTTGCTAAAGCGCTCAAAATATTTATCGATAAAGTGATTCGCTTCGGGAACGGAGATACCGAGCTCTTTGGAAAGACCGAACGCTTGCTGGCCGTAGAGGATACCGAAGTTCACGGCTTTTGCTTGGTAGCGTTGTTCTTTTGTCACTTGTTCTGGGTGGATTCCGAAGACAAGAGACGCTGTGAAGGTGTGAACATCGTCGCCTTGGGAGAACGCTTTAATGAGATTGGGATCATCTGAGAAGTGTGCGAGAAGACGTAGCTCTATTTGAGAGTAGTCGGCGGAAAGAAAGCTCCAGTCGGCTCTTTCGGGGCGGAACGCTTGGCGGATTTTGATGCCCTCTGCACTGCGCACAGGTATGTTTTGCAGGTTTGGGTCTTGGCAGGAAAGGCGCCCTGTGGCAGCTACAAACTGGTTGAAGCTACAGTGAATGCGCTTTGTTACGGGATGCACTTCTTCTGGTAGAGTGTCGATGTAGGTTGAGCGTAGCTTTTCTAGCGAGCGGTATTCTAATACTTTTTTAGCAATTGGATACTGTCCACTGAGGCCTTCTAGCACCGATGCGTTTGTCGAGCGCTTTTTAGGGCAGGGGAGAGCTAATTTGTCGAAGAGGATTTCACCTAATTGTTTTGGAGAGTTGATGTTGAATGGTTCTTTGGCGAATTGATGAATTTGCTCTTCGAGTAGAGCTATTTGTGCTACAAACTCTTTTGACATGGCATTTAGGAAGGGCGCGTCGAGGTAGATGCCTTTGGCTTCCATATCGGCTAGGACATAGAGGAGCGGGAGCTCCATTTGCTCTAGGAGTGGCGTGAGCTTTCGCTCTTCGAGCTCTTTTTCCAGCAAAGTTTTAAGGCGGCAGGTGTAGTCGACATCTTCGCAGCAGTATGCGCTTACCTTTTCGATCTCTACTTGATCCATCGTGATCTGTTTTTTGCCGGTTCCAAGCAGCTCTTTGGTGGGAGTTTTGAGCTTATCAAAGTAGTGCATACAGAGATGGTCAAGGGAGTGGCGGTGGGAGTGAGAGTTGAGGAGATAGGAGGCTAGAATTGTGTCAAAGGTGATATTGGCAACCTTGATGCCATAGTTAGAAAGAACGTGATAGTCGTACTTGGCGTTGTGAGCGTAGAAGGCAAGGTTGGAATTTTCAAAAAATGGTTTAAGTTGGGAGATAACGCGCTCTTTTCCCAAAGAGCCGTTACAAGGGATGTAGTAGGCGTGCTTTTCATTGATCCCGAGGCCAATACCTACGAGTTCTGCTTTAAGGGGCTGTACATTTGTGGTTTCGGTATCAAAGCAGATCGCTTTTTTTGAATTTTCGAGCTGTTGTAGAAGGGCTTTTAGAGCGTTTTCATCATCAACTGTCTGGTAGGAGACACTCTCTTCTTCTTTTGTATCTGTACCGTTGAGCTCTTTTAAAAAGCTGTTGAAATTGAGGTCGAGGTAGAATGCTTTTAGATCGGATATGTCTGTTTTTTTGATTTCGAAGAAAGAGAGCTCGTCGGGAATATCGACTTTTGTATCGATTGTGACAAGGCGGCGGCTTAGACGCGCCATCTCGGCGTTCTCTTTGAGTGTTTCTTGTTTTTTCTTCCCCTTAACTTTGTCAGGGTTGTCGAGCAGTGCGTCGAGTGAACCGAATTCGTGTAAGAGTTTTGAAGCTGTTTTGGGGCCGAATCCGGGGAGGCCTGGGACGTTATCGGATTGATCTCCAGTGATGGCAAGGAAGTCGATAATTTGGTGCGGGGGAACACCATAGGTCTTTTCGACACCTGATGGATCGAGAACAAGATTTTCTTTGAAAGTGTTGAGGATATGGACTTTATCAGAGACCATTTGTGCCATATCTTTATCACTCGTACACAAAAAAACTTCGATCTCTTTTGATTCTGCCCAGCGCGCAATGCTCCCCATTGTATCGTCCGCTTCGACCCCGGGAAAACTAAGAAGAGGAATGCCTGCGAGAGTACAAAATGTTTCCGCCCAGCCCATTTGATGCGGCAGATCTTCCGGTGCTGCTGAGCGATTTGCTTTGTAGTCAGCATAGATCGCTTTTCTGCTTTCTGTGTTTTTTGGCCCGTCAAAGACAGCTACGAGGTGATCTGGGGCGAAATCCTTGCGCAATTTTAGAACAGAGCGGATGAAGCCGTAGATTGCATTTGTCGACTCCCCTTTGGAGTTTGTCATTGATCTGATAGCGTGATAGGAGCGGTAGAGATAGCCGGAGACGTCGAGTACAAAAATTTTTTCCATGAAGTGTAAGCTCTTTTATTGTGTTGTGCAAGGTTGGTAGAGGTATAAAAAGGGATGTGAGCTCTCTTGAAGAGAGAGTGATGGCAGGTTAAAGTCGTGACTGATTTTTCCGGTGATGAGTGGAGATTTACTCTCGAAGAAGTCTGTGATCCATTTTTTCTCTTGTAGTGTAACCACTTGATATTCGCCTTCGATGTTAGCAGCAGCAATCAGCTCTTCTATCACATCACTTCTTTCGTAGTTAGAGCCGTCGATAAGGCCGAATCTTGTAGCCTCTTCTCCGGAGAAAACTTGAGCTCCCATCTCGTTTACAAGAATGTCTTTATCAAGTTCAGGACGTGCTGCTACAACGATATCGACAAATTGTTTGTAGAAGTGGTCTGTAAGCTTGCGAAACTGCTTGTCTTCATCCTCTGTCCAGGGGCGCAGAGGGCTCATTGCGTCTTTCCCTTTTCCTGCTGTTAGTGTGTGTGAATAGACTCCAATTTTTTCTAACATATCGGAAAAATTCATAAACTGCAGGAGAACTCCAACGCTACCAACAAGGCTTGCGTTGCTTGCGTATACTTTGTCAGCAGCGGATGCTACATAGACACCGCCGGAGGCACATATGCCGTCGACGTATGCGTAGATGGGGGTGTTGTATTTTTCTTTGTAATTCTTTAGAGCGCGATAGATAATATCGGAGTCAACCACTGTACCACCGGGGGAGTTAATAGAGAGGAGGATTGCTTTGACATTATTTTCTGCAAAGGGAGGCTCTTGTGATTCGAGGAGTTGCTCGTGGATAGTTTTAGCATTGAGCTTTTTGTTGCCAATGACTCCGTGAATATCAATTTGCAGAATGGTAGGAGTGTTAAAGTCTATCGGAGCGCGGAGCCCTTCAGCATTGGGAAGCAGTGTGGCTGTGAGCTGTGAGCGTAGCCCATCTTTTGGAGCGTTAAGCGCGCCTGCGAGGAAAAAGAGGGGAATAAGCCCAACGGTAATACCGATAAGAGCAAAGAGTGCTGTGAAAAACGAGCGCATTGCTGATGAAAAAAGAGATTCTTGGGTAAGTTTCATAAAAGATCTCCGGGAAGGGGATGGAAGATATATAGTAGAAAAGAGCCATTTTAAAAAACTACCCCTTTTTGATAAAGTCTCCTCTTCCCTTATTTTAAAATAATAGACAAATTAATGCTTACCGCAACCGACGATTATACTTTTTCTTTAGATAATTTCGAAGGGCCATTGGATCTTCTTCACTATCTTATCCAAAAAAGAGAGCTTGATATTTACGAAATTCCGCTGAAAAGCATTACAGATCAGTTCTCTGATTTGATTGATCTGCCTGAAAATTTAGATGTCGATGCGGGCTCTGAATTCCTTTCAACTGCCGCTGCAATGATTTATTTTAAGAGTCAGGCGCTTTTGCCGAAAAAGGAGGTAGAGGTAGATGATGAGGCAGTGGACCCTCGTATTGAGCTGTTACCACATCTTTTAGACTACTACCATTTTAAGGGCTTAGCAAAGAAGTTATCGATAATTGAGCAAGATCAGTCGGGTCTTTTTGTTCGCGGTGCGTCAGGTGACGAAGCTGTCTCGCGTCCTCTTGGTATTGAGC
>JBDQID010000222.1:0-3987 GCA_040264515.1 Chlamydiales bacterium | reverse complement strand
GTAAGTTATGTGTCTTTATATTGAATAAAGACCTTGTTAAGGTTTTGTTTGTATCCATTGTGTTTTTTCTGTTAAAATACTATTCTCAAGGCTTTGCCCGAGAAGTTGAAGAGCAAACCGGTATCCTCTCGAACTGCCCGCACTCTCATAGAGAAGCCGTTTACCTAGTTTTCTTTATCCTTATACAATCTCAAAATAGCCCGAAGGGATACAGGGTGGTGGGTAAGTGGTGTCTTTATGAAGTGTTTGTGCTAAGAAATTGCTGCTTTTTTTTCCAAAAATCATCACCGTAGTCAAAGGTGAGCTGCTCTCCTTTGGCAATGAGTTTGCAAGCGAGAAACACAATATGGAGGATGCCTCTGTCTACAAGGCAGGCAGGCTCGAGATTTGGGCTGTCACTGTGATTGATAAAGCGCATTTCATTACCCTCGCACATAGCGTCGACAAGGGAGTATTGCAGTGACCACAGGCGTGTAGGATAGTGAAAACAGTAGATGTTCTCTTTTGGTGTACGCCGATAGAAGCGTCGAACACGCCCAGTATACTCTCCGACAAAACTCCCAATCGGTAGCTCTTTATTACTAAACAGGCCGTATCCAATTTCTTTATTGATCCACTGGATTGTAACATCAGCACTCTCTCCTGTTGCGATCTCTTTGAAAAAAATGCGCATCAGATCGTAGTTTTCAGGTGTTAGAAGTGGAAGTCGCAAGAGGTAAGGACAGTTGAATCTACTTTTTTTAAAGAAGTCGTAGTTCTGAAAGTTCAGATCGAAGAGGTAGCGTACGGAAAAAAAAGTTTCAAACTCCTCAGTTGTCAACTCTTGGACTTGAGCCTCTCCGTTTTTAAGAAGCTTGATCGTTTTGTTTGGCTGTAGAAGGGGGCACCCTAGATACCTGGAGAGCTCTAACGCTGTAAAGTTAAGGGTGTTCTTGGATATAAGATTTTCGGGATTCCGAGAAAGCGATGTGATCGCTTGCTTGTCGTTATCGATGATCGCTTGGTGTAGGGGAGGCTCTTCTTTTTGAGTAAAAGGCCACATGACGGTTTCCAACCTTTGAAAAATAAATATAATAGTTCATTATTTCTATTTTCTACAACAGACCACAAAGGAATGCAATGCCTCAGACCACAATGAATGTCAAAACTCAGCCAGACGAAGCTCTGGTTACGATTGCAGAATATGCCTCCGAGCCATTAAATGCATCGAAGGAAGCGTATCAAACAGCGTGTTTTTGTCTTGCAGACAGTCTTGGATGCGCCATTCTAGCTCTGAAGTATCCACAGTGTACAAAACTTTTAGGTCCTGTTGTTGCAGGTACTGTGGTGCCTGGCGGAGCAAAAGTTCCAGGAACAAGCTTTACCCTAGATCCTATTCGAGCGGCATTTAACATAGGCACAATGATTCGTTGGCTCGATTTTAACGACACTTGGCTTGCTGCTGAATGGGGACATCCGTCAGATAATCTGGGTGGGATTTTAGCCGTTGCAGACTTTTTAAATAGAAATCAAAATAGAGGACTTACAGTAGCAGATCTTCTTGATGCGATGATTAAAGCTCATGAGATTCAAGGGATACTAGCGCTAGAAAACAGCTTTAATGCAGTTGGCTTAGATCACGTTATTTTAGTTAAAATAGCAACTACAGCTGTAATTACCAAACTTCTTGGAGGAAGTAAAGAGCAGATTATGGACGCTGTATCCAACGCATGGATTGATACAGGTGCTATTCGTGCGTATCGACACGCTCCAAACACAGGATCTCGTAAATCCTGGGCAGCAGGTGATGCGACAGCACGCGGAGTGCAGCTAGCGATGATGACGATGCAAGGTGAGATGGGCTATGCATCAGCTCTTAGCACTAAACGGTGGGGATTTTACGATGTTATTTTTAAGGGCAATAGCTTTAGTGTACCACGGGAAATGGGCTCATACGTGATGGAAAATGTGCTATTTAAAATTGCCTTTCCAGCGGAGTTTCACGCTCAAACAGCAGTAGAGGCCGCAATCGAACTGTGCCCTCAAGTGAAAGATAGAATAAATGATATTGCTGTAATCAAGGTGGAAACAACAGAGCCTTCGATGAGAATCATTAATAAAACAGGCCCGTTACATAATCCTGCAGATAGAGACCACTGTTTGCAATACATGATTGCTATCGGCTTGCTGCACGGTAATTTGACAGCTGATCATTACGAAGATTCAGCAGCTATAGATCCTCGTATTGATGCATTGCGAAAGAAAATGGAAGTCATAGAAAATAAAGAGTATAGCGTGGACTATCTAGATCCCGATAAACGATCAATTGGTAATGCGATTCAAGTACGCTTTAAAGATGGCAGTGAGACAGAAAAAGTCGCTGTAGAGTATCCAATTGGTCATCGGCGCAGACGTAGTGAAGGTGTGCCTCTTTTATTCGAGAAGCTAGAGCGGAATTTTTCTACGCTTTATACAAAAGAGAAAACAGAAGAGCTGCTCTATCTTTTCGGAAATTTAGAAAAGCTCGATAAAATGAGTGTTGATCAGTTTATGGATCAATTTGATGTTTGATCAGGAAAAGTTAAACGATTTTTCCACGGAAACCGGAGTCTATTTGATGAAGGGAAGAAGTGGAAAAATCCTCTATATTGGAAAGGCGAAAAACCTAAGAGATCGACTCAGGCAGTATTTTCTTAAAGGTGGAGATGGCCGCATTCAAATTCCGCTTCTGGTCTCGAAAGTACACGCAATTGAAACTATTATTGTCTCCACAGAAAAAGAAGCGCTTCTTTTAGAAAATAATCTGATTAAACAGCATCAGCCTAAATATAACGCTCTTCTAAAGGATGATAAAACGTATATAAGCTTGATGATTACCGAGCATCATAAATGGCCCATGATCCGTATGTTACGCTATCGTGGAAAACCCAAAGAAAAAGGGCTCTACTTTGGCCCGTATACAAGTGCGCATGCAGCAAAACAAACGCTAGATCTTATCAATAAGCTTTTCCCGATTCGTCAATGCTCAAATAGAGAGCTTAATTTAAGAAGCCGTCCATGTATTCTGTATGATATTAAGCGGTGCGTTGCACCGTGTGTTGGGTTGTGCTCAAAAGAAGAATACGACTTCCACGTGCAGCACGCAATAAAGCTTCTTCAAGGGCGTGATGGTGAAGTAATTAAAGATTTAAAGCTCTCTATGCAAGCCGCATCAGACGCTTTAGAATTTGAAAAAGCAGGCTCTTTTCTTAAAACAATCCGAGCGATAGAAACAACAGTTGAGGGACAAAAGGTCGACCGTATTACCTCTAAAGATGCAGATGTTCTGAATTTGTACAGAGAGGGGCAAGAGGTTATGGTGATTCAACTTTTTTTCCGCTCGGGAAAGCTTATGGGATCGAAACAACATGGGTTTTCTAATCTCTTTCAGGGCGATGACGCACTGCTTGAATCTTTTATATTGCAAGAGTATGGAAAAGGTGAGCAGCTGCCACACGAAATTCTTCTTCCCCTTAGAGTGAGTAGCCAAGCGACACTTAGCGAGATTTTGTCTGAAGAGCAGGGGAGAAAGGTAGCTCTCATCACACCGCAAAAAGGAGAGAAAAAAGAGCTTGTAGTAATGGCTTTGGCGAATGCAAAAGCAACGTTTATTCAAGGGCGGGATGTGCGGTTGATCCGAGAAAAAACGTTGCTTGAAATGGAAGAGAAGCTTCGCCTAACAAATTTTCCCCAACGCATTGAATGCTTCGATAACTCACACATCTCCGGGAGTGAGCGTGTAGCTTCAATGGCGGTCTTTATTAATGGAGAGCGCTCAGCTGTACATTGCAGGCGGTATAAAATTAAAACTGTTAGCGTGGGCGATGATTATGCGATGATGAAGGAGGTGATGACAAGGCGCTATAAGCGAGGGAAAAAAGAAGGCGACTTACCGCAGTTGATTATTGTGGACGGAGGCAACGGGCAGCTAAACATTGCAAGAGAAGTACTCTCTGAGCTCGATATTGT
>JBDQID010000221.1:0-3998 GCA_040264515.1 Chlamydiales bacterium | reverse complement strand
GGTTGAAACAGAAGTCTCTCTTGGGGCAGGCTCTGCCTTCCACGCCAGCAGAATCATGGATATTAAAGGGCTTTCATCCGATGAAAAAACGGGGATGATCCAAGAGCAAATCATTAACCTTATTAATCATCGACCCTATGAATTCGATCACGATCTGATCACAGAAATGCAGCACTTTTTGGTTGTTTGTCGCGACTCTTTTAAGACGATACGAGAGTCTAGGCATATGAGCCGGATCATTTGTGCTCATTACCAGTTTAGAAAAGAGCTCAGAAAGTCTGTTGAGAAGAATCTTGAAAAACGCCTCTTTACGATAAAATGTCTTAAAACTCGCCTACATCTCTCTTCTGGAGTTAAAACTGTTTTGGGAATTCTTGTTGGAATTAATTTCTTACGAGATAATGAACTTCTTGAAGAGCGTCATATTGTTAAAGCGATCCGAAAATATATTCCAGATGTAAATCCTGTTGATGACTCTTTTTTTTCTAGTACAAGCCGTACAGAAACGATTTCTACGATGTATTTGGAAATAGAAAAAAATGACCAAGGCGCTTTTTCCTTAGACGAAATTCAGCTGTTAACAAGAGAGCTGCCAACGGATCTGAAAAATCGGATCGAACACCTTATGCATCCGATCTTCATGCCGTATAACGAAGAAGAGATCATGCGTAATATTCTTACCTTAAGTGAGCAGCTACGTTACCTGCGTGATATTCCTCAAGTTATTATCTCCTTTGACCAGCAGTCAGACTTGAACCTCTCTTTTACAGTTATTCTTCTTCGTATTATTAAAGGAGATTCAGAAGTAATTCAAGATCAATTTGACAGGGCCAAAACCTGTCTTTCTTTTTTTTCGGACCGTACCAAAGTTGTTGGTTATCTTCGTAAGAAATACCCCAAAGAGGCGAATGTTTTTCGTCTAACCTTAAATAAAGCTCCGTTTCTCAGGGGTGATCACTCCTTAGACCTTTATAAAGCAAGGCAAGCTGTAGTCTCAGAACTTGTTCGTATTTTAGGAGAGTTTCGTGATTTCAATGGTGGAATGATTTCAAAGCAAAACGAGCTCTACTGTTCACTCAATGACCTCTTAGCAGGTGTTGGAAAGCAAAATGAGTTCTTACTTGAAAACTTTTTCTATGCTCTAACACCTGTTGTGATGCGCACAATCTTAGAGCCGGCGCCCTTAAAAACGCTCTTTTTAATGCTTGTTGAAGCTGTTGAGGAAGGGTTTTTTAAAGGGGAGAATTACTCCTTATCAATTCAAAAGAATAGTGAATTTGTTTTTGTTATGATCACTGCAGATAACCCTTCTTTTCAAGAAGTGGTTCAAGGAGCCGTACTTAAGCTGGATGTTCCAGCTCTTAACTTAGCCTCCTTTACTGTTCATGTCTACGATACGCCTTGCTTGGGTTATATCTATCGCTTAGATGGTTCCTCGGGAGATTCGGAGTTTGAGCAGACTGTACGTCAAGCTCTTTCTCGTTGGGAGGACGGCACTTTTGGTAATCGTCCAGCCTATGAACAACTTTCCCTCTTTTCTTACACAACCTTGTAAGTAGTGCCACCTTTTAATATCTCAAAGTTAAAGAAAAAGAGGGCTGCCGCTACTACTACAAAATATTACTGTTATCCTGTTTTAGCAGTAAAGTGCTGGGATACAAAACAACCATTATCGTGGTCTAAAAAAGGTTGTTATAAGCCATTAACCAGTAATAAAATAACGTGAGCTCGGCTCTTAATTTAGCCTGGCACTTTAGTGCTGGGAAAGATAGAAAAAAATCTATGCCACGGTAGTGGCATCTCTCAGGATCTCAAAGTTAAAAAAGAAGAGAAGTGCCGCTGCCGCGGCACACTATTCTTATTATCCCGTCCCAGCACTGAAGTGCTGGCTAAAGAGAGAAACGACCACTATCGTGGTCTTAAGTAAACTCATCGTCTGTCTGAATTCGAGACCGAGCTGTTGTAGGCACAAAAAAAATGTTAAACTTCAATCCTAGAACTAAAATATTGATCTAAAGGTAGATACTATTAATTCTGTGCTCTAAAAACGATTGTTGTAAATCATTAACCAGTACCAAATTAAGAGTCGAACTGACGTTGAAATAAGGGTTGAATCGATCTTGAAAAGGTAAAACCATTGACTTCGAAACTCTTTTGCCTGTATAGTTTATGGGTTAATTATGATAGCGAGTATCGATATGAAAAAGGCACAAATTAAAATAGCACCTTCAATTTTGGCAGCAGACTTTGGCAAGCTTGCCGAAGAGGCTAAGCGTATTGAACAAGCCGGAGCTGATTCCATACACATAGATGTTATGGATGGTAACTTTGTGCCGAATTTGACTTTCGGTCCAAAAGCTGTTGCTGCAATTAAAAGAAGCACGGACCTTTTTTTGGATGTGCATCTGATGATTTACAATCCCTTCGACTATATCGAGCGCTTTGTAGAAGCGGGAGCTGATAGAATCACGATTCATTTCGAAGCGACTGAAGATGTCGAGGACACTCTGGCGTTCATTCGTAGATGTAACGTTAAAGCAGGCCTCGCTTTTTCTCCTGATACAACAGAGACTCTTGTTCTTAAATATTTAGATAAATGTGATCTTATTTTAATGATGACAGTAAATCCAGGTTTTGGTGGCCAAGACTTTATACCAGATGTTCTAGAAAAGGTCCGCTTTATACGAGAGACCTGTAACAAGTTGAATATTTGTGAAAATGGTGTTGCAGTAGAAACAGAGGAGGAGGCAGCAAAGCTTCTTCCATTTGATATTCAAGTGGACGGAGGAATTAATATCGAGACAGCAAAGCTTGCGATTGAAGCTGGAGCGAACGATATTGTTGCTGGTACTTTTCTTTTTAAAGCTCCAGATTTAGCTCAAGCGATTAGCTCGTTGCGATCGGCTCCTTCAATGATATCTTGAATTATTTTTTTTTTTGTAATATGATTGTCCTTCACCAATCACAAAATAGTTGAACAATGACAACAAGTAATCAAATCAGTCCAGGAATGACAATTTCCATCACTGGAAAGCTTTATCGTGTAGAATCAAGTGTCAAAGTAACAATGACTAAAGGGGCTTCTTTTTTCAAAACTAAATTGAAAGATTTAGTGACTGAAAAAGTTCTTGAGAAGAATTTTAAGCTTGGTCAAAAAGTTAAAATTGTTACCCTGAAAGAAAGAAAACTTGAGTACCTTTATTTAGATGGCAAAGATTATCTTTTTCTCGATGTCGATAATCTCGATAAGGTTAATGTTCCAGTTAACATTGTTGGTGAGAAGGTAGACTTTCTTAAAGAGGGTGTGGAAGTTACATCTTCATTTTATGGTGAAACCGTTTTTTCTGTGGAACTCCCCCTCTTTCTCGAACTTATGGTCGTCAGTTCGGATGATGGAGAAGAGCTAGAGCCTTCTGTTTCTGAAGCTACAAAAAAAGCTGTTTTAGAAACTGGAGCTAAAGTATCTGTCCCTCTTTTTATTGAAGTCGGAGATATTATTAAAGTTGATACAAATACCAGCGAATATATCCAACGCGTTTAATTCAAAATATACTGCTTGTTAGTGAGATAGGAGATCCGATCTATGGAACAATTGGAATTAAGACAAATCAAAGAACTTATGAATGCCATGGGTCGCACTGGAATTTCTAAGCTTAAAATAAAGCAAGAAAATTTTGAGCTAGAACTTGAAAGGGAAGGGGAAAAGCAGACGGAGACATCTGTTGCACCCATCACCTATTCTCAATCTAATTCTACACCCATTCAACAGTTACAACCGCAAGCTGAGACTTCATCTCTTTTGCCCACACAGGCTCTCTCAGAGCCAGCACCTGCTAAAGAGAGTGAAGAGCTCGTGGAGTATGACTACATCACATCTCCAATGGTAGGAACTTTTTACACCGCAGCGTCACCTGAAACTCCTCCCTTTGTAAAGGATGGAGATAAAGTAGATGAGAATACCGTTGTCTGCATTGTTGAAGCAATGAAGGTAATGAACG
>JBDQID010000220.1:0-4012 GCA_040264515.1 Chlamydiales bacterium | reverse complement strand
CTTGCTCGATGTTCCAGCAAACACCAAAAAGTCCGTCAACGAGATTACTAGCAAGGGTTGCTACACAGTCAAAACCAAGTTTTTTTAATCTTTTGGGCTTAATATTAATCGAGTTTGCACACATTTGACTGAAGCCGTCTAATGGAGCACCAATGCATTTATCATGGATATCCTCGATTTTTGTTATACCACGGTCTTTTCTCACAAGGAGTCCATCAGTACACTCTTTGATAAGTAGAGCTGCAAGCTTGATTTTCTGTCCTCTGGATACAGCTCTAAGAGCGTGTGCCGGATAGTAAATCGCAAGATCAGATTGTTGTGAGGTCAAGAGGGGAATCGTATCAACTTCTGCGCTTAACTTCTTTAGCGAAAGTTTTATTCCATGGGCTTTGAAGATTCCTTTTTCTATTCCGGAGTAAAGAGCGACGTGATTTGGATTTGGCATCCAGTCTAAGAGAAGGCTCAGATTTTTAAGAGGTTCTGCTTGTATGCTTGCAGTGGAGAAGAAAAGAGCAATTAAGCAGTAAAGATAGCGCATTTCAGGATCCGAATTTTATTGGGAGGTTATACTTTAACTCGAAGGCAATATTTTTAAGTAGGAAAAAACAGATTCCATTTTTTTGTGACAAGAATAAAAAAAAATTTGTAAGATGTAAGAGAAGAGTAAATAGCCTGGGGCAGGGAAACAGATGAATCATCACGTTCAAGATTTTTTTCAACAGTGTACAGATACGTTTACGCCTAGTGGACGTTTTCATAAGGTTATAGCTCTTCATACAGCTCAAGACCTTGAGTGGGGGAAACTAGTAGAAATGGCACCGACTCTCCCCAGGGGATGGTTCGAACTCTCAAGGCTTCCAGCGGAAGACAGAATAGGATTTGTCCGAGACTTCTGGCTCTCGAAGCTGCCATACCTTCCTCATGTTAACGATTTCTTTTCAAAGTTTTTTCTTTCACTAGAAGACATTGGCATCTTTGTTACTCAAAAGAGATATGAAGATCCTTTCGAAGCCCATATGGTTTATAGCATGAAAGATAACGGTAGCTTTTTTCACGGAGGGCCGCCTTTAGAGGAAAAAGAGACTCTTCAGCTGCAGGAAGATTTTCAAGTTGGTATCGCTCCTGAAAACAATCTTTTACCGTTAGATTACTTAGCTTTTTTGCAGATTCACGACGGCTTTTGTAAATACACAGATACAGGATTGATCCTTAGTACGGAGCTCTTAGAGAGTTATAATACCTTACAAAGAATACTTTTAGAGAAGGATCCTCTTTTTTCTGAAAAGGGTGTGGAAGTAAACCCTCGGAGTTTGATTCCTTTTTATGAATCCTTTGGTTTACAAGCGTATCAATGCTTCTGGGGAGATTGGTATGCTGAACAGGAAATGGGGAATGTTTACTACTCCTCTGCAGAGCAAACTCTTTCAAAAGTCGGAAAGAAAGACGATTGGGTTGAAAATCTTGTGTTTCCCACATTTTTAGATTGGTTAGCCTTTTATCTAGAAGCTGTTGAGTAAAGACCTTCTCCGGAGACAAATTGCAGCCCTAAATGAACTTTGTTACTTAAGATAGGGCTGCACAGCTACTCTGGAGGGTGTATTATAAATTAAAAATTGATGTTTAACCCCCGGTGTAATTTCTCCTTTATTATTTTTGGAAAGTTTGTTAAGGTCCTCTTTACTACTTTTTTTGAAGCTAGCTATTAATGTATTTAGTTGAAGATTTATATAGACAGCATGGAGCAGCTCTTGGCCTCGAACTCATTGCTGGTGAAGAAGGCCTTAAGCGCCGTATTAGAGTGCCAGAGGCACATCGCCCAGGCTTAAGTCTCGCTGGTTATTTAAAAAGCCATGCAGGGAAGCGTATTCTTTGTTTTGGAAAAGTTGAAATCGAATATTTACGTCATCTTGAACAAGATCTAAGGGTTGAACGCTTACGCTCAATCCTCTCCATGCCACTCCCCGCGACGATTGTCGCTCGTCGTTATCGCCCGCCAAAAGAGCTTATTGCTCTTTGTGATGAGATTGGAATTCCCCTTTTTAGAGCTTCCATGACTACAATGAACCTTATGAGTAAACTTGCTTTATTACTGACAGAAGAGTTCGCTCCGAGCCTTAGTTGTCACGGAACTCTTGTCGAGGTTTTTGGTATCGGAGTCCTTATTCAAGGAGACTCCGCTGTTGGAAAAAGTGAAGCTGCTTTGGGACTTGTCGAAAGAGGACACCGGCTTGTCTCTGATGACATCGTTAAAGTGAAAAAGCGCGAAGGCGGTTATCTCGAAGGTTCAGGAGCTGAGCTTACTCGACACTTAATGGAAGTACGTGGAATTGGAATTATCAATGTTGCTAACCTCTATGGCGCTGTTTGTGTCAGAGACAATAAAACAATTGATGTTGTTGTTCGTTTGGAAGAGTGGGATGATCATAAATTTTACGATCGCGTGGGCCTAGATCAAAATTATACCGATATTCTTGGTGCAAAAGTACCCTGCCACCTCCTTCCCGTAAAACCCGGCCGTGATGTAGTTCTTCTCTTAGAGACGATTTCGCTGAACCATCGGTTGAAGCAAATGGGATACAATTCTGCTAAAGAGCTAAATAATAAGTTGCTCGAAACGTTAAATGCAAAGTCACTAAAACGTAATAAAGTAGCGGTGAAGATGTGAAGCTTACGCGTAAAGTAAAAGTTAAAAATGATTTGGGATTACATACTCGCCCAGCAGCTATGATAGTTAAGCTTTTGCAGAACTGTCAGAGCGAGGTTCTTTTCACCCATAAGCGTGAAACAGTGAATGCCAAGAGTATGCTGAGCATTTTAATGCTCGCTGTAGGGAAAAATTCTAATATCACAATTACTGTTGACGGAGATGATGCACAAGATACTCTAGGTGAACTTGTCTCCGTTTTTGATGGTAAATTTGGAGAATAGCCATGCCCGTTAAGCCTCTTACCGAAGTCCGACTGCAAGGCACGCCTATTTGTCCTGGTATTGCAATTGGTAAACCTTACTTTTTTACTTTTGTTGATGATTTAGTTCCCGAATTTTCAATCGGATCAGATGAGGTTGAAGGTGAAATCAGCCGTCTTCGTAGGGCGTTAAAAAGAAGCAGGCAAGATGTCATGCGCCTTCAGAAGCAGTTAATTAAAGAAGGGGCCTTAGAGGGCGCTGCCATTCTAGATACACATCTTCAAATGATGCAAGATCCAGCTCTTACAACAGAAATTGAAAAAAAAATCAAAGAGACACGTAAAAACACAGAATCGATTTTTCAAGCTGTGATTCAAGAGTACGAGAAAAAGTTTAATCGCATTTCAGATAAATTTTTTAGAGAGCGCTTTAAAGATATCCAAGATATCTACAGACGTATCATGGGCCATCTCCGTGATAGTATGCGCGTAACACTCGCTGACATCCCCAGGAACTCCATTGTCTTTGCACAAGAATTGGCTCCAACGGATACGGCGGAGGCTAAGAGTGGTTGCGTTAGTGCATTCGTTACGGAAGTTGGTGGAGAGACCTCTCATGCGGCTATTATGGCCAAAGCAAAGGGAATCCCTTACGTTGCAAGCGTAGACTTTCAAGCCTTTGATGCTCATAAAAGTCGCTCTGTCATTGTCGATGGCAGAACAGGTGATATTATTTTAAGCCCATCATCAGAGACTCTTTCAAAGTATCGCGAGCTGAAGAAACAGCTAAACTTTCATATCAAAGGCCTTGAAAAAGAGAGCGGTCTTCAAGCTGAAACAATCGATGGTTACAAGGTTCGCCTTTCTGCTAATGTGGAAATGCTCAATGATCTCGAATGCTTAAAAGATTTCGGCTCAGAAGGTGTTGGACTTTTCCGCTCAGAATACATTTTTCTTACTTGCAATGACTTTCCGTCGGAAGAAGAGCAGTTTGAAGCCTACAAACATGTTACGGAAGCGGTCAAACCTCACGCCGTAACTATCCGCAGTTTGGATTTAGGCGGGGATAAATTTTTGTCAAGCCTGCAGATTCCGAAAGATATGTT
>JBDQID010000219.1:0-4017 GCA_040264515.1 Chlamydiales bacterium | reverse complement strand
TAATTATACGGTATAAGATCAATGAGTTGTCCGAGCGTAAAACAAGATGATTTAATCACTATTGGTGGAAAACAGCTGAAAGTACACCAGGCTAGAAAAGAAGTTCATAAAAAATTTCGAGCTAAAATTAGCCCGTATTTAGCTTCTTTAATGAAAAAATCGCCTTATGTTGCGAAACAGTTTGTTCCGGACCCTTTAGAGCTAGAAGAGTTTGGAACGGAAGCGCCTTTTGAGGAGGGACGAGAGAATTCTTCTGTTTATGGTTTAGAGCGTATTTATGCAGACCGAGTCGTTTTGACGCCTTATTTTGAATGTTCAGCTTATTGCCGCTACTGCTTTAAAAAAACACGTACTCTTGGTGGTAACGGTAAGATGATGAGTGATGGGGAGATTTCTGCTGCGATGGATTATATCCGAGCTGACAGCAAGATCACTACAGCTCTAATTACCGGGGGAGATCCTTTTGTTGATACAGAGCTTTTAGTTAAAGTTTTAGACCAAGTCTCTCAGATTCCTCATATTACAAAGATTCGAGTCGGCACAAGGAACGTTTTATTTGCTCCAGAGCTTGTAACAGATGAACTTGCGGATAAACTCGCTACTTATAATCGTATTAATTACGACGATCTTGATAAGAGTTTAAATCTTTCTATTGGAATTTCTATTAATCATCCTGATGAATTAGCACCAGAAGTTGTTACAGCGGTTCACCGTTTGATTTCTCGTGGAATTGGTGTTCGTGGTCAAGTTACTTTACTTAAAGGTATTAATGATAATATAGAGACATTAACAAAGCTTTACGATCGTTTTTTAATGATCGGTATTATTCCTTACTATCTTCTTCACTGTATGCCGGTCACTGGAGCTAAGCATTTCCGTACAAGTGTACAAAAGGGAATTGATCTTATTGGTCAGTTGGCCCCGATTACCGGTGCGATGGCACCTTTGTATGTTTATTGCTCTCCGGTTGGAAAGCATCGTATGGGCACAGGCCATCACTTAGAGTACGAAATGATAGATGGTAAGCGTTATATCAAAACTGTAACGCCTTATAAGGCCGAGGATTTCTTTAAATTTACAGGGAAGACGAGACTACCTCCTCTTCATGACATCAATGAAGATGGAATGGTTGTTTCTCGTTATTTGGATGCGGATGATGAGTAGGGCGATTGTTTTTTTTGAGCACTATTTGAGAGCTGGAAATATTCAAGCGCTTGTTCGTTTAGCTCAAGAAAAGGGTTATGTTCCTGTTGTTGTTTGTAATTCAGGAGTTGATGTAGCGGGCTTGAACGGCTTTTTGGAAGTTGTTCGTTTGGATGAATGGGATACCTCCACTCTTAGATCTGTCTGTTTAGAGCTTTCTTCTCGCTATGAAATCGGAGCGCTTCTTAGTGAGCTTGGCCTTTTTACTCCTTGGGGACCACTCTCAGCACAAGTCTCAGAGCTTGCAAAAGAGATGGGTTTAGTTCACTCAAGCAGTGAGGCTTTTTACCGTACAAACAATAAGTTTTTGATGAGAGACGCTTTGGCGGAGCGTGGAGTTGAGAGCGTTCCGTTTGCTTTGGCGAGTAGTGAAGATGAGTTTTTATTAGCATTAAAGAGCATGAGTTTTCCTCTGATTCTAAAACCTGTAACAGGTGCTGGCTCTACACTCGTTTTTAAATGCCGTACAGAAGAAGATGCGTTAGAAAAATTTCGATATATTCAAGAAAAGCTCTCGACATCTCATTACGGAAAGATTTTTTGTCAGTATCATTACTCTTATACAACCTTGGATGGCACGGAATATAAATTCGAGTCAGATCGAACAGTACTTATTGAGCAGTACCTTCCAGGTAAAGAGGTTAGTGTTGAGTGTGTGGCAACAGAAGAGGGAACCATTGCGCTTCTTCTTCATGATAAGGTGTTGATGTCAGAATCACATGCTAAATTTTTAGAGCACTGTTTGATTACTCCGACTCCGCGTTTTTCAGAAGAAGAGATTGAAACTTTCAAGGCGCACGCTTGTAAGGCTGTTGACGCTTTGGGAATTACAAATTGTATGATCCATGTCGAGATGAAGATTAGTGATGAGATGAAGCCTGCGATCATTGAGGTGAATCCACGCCTTGGTGGTGGCTTGATTGCAAGAAGTTTGATGACGATGTGTGATTTCAATCCGTATGAGGCGCTCTTAGAGATGCGTTTGGGGAGTTTTACTCCGAAAGCGTCCTATCCAAGCAGAGATAAGATGCATTCGATGTTTTGGATTTTTCCTGAAAAGGGCGGTTTGCTGGAAGCTGTTGAAGGCATTGATGAGGTCAGAGAGCTACCTGGTGTTATCGATGTGGAGTTAAAAGAAGAGATTGGAAGTCAAATCCCAGGTACTGACGAGGAATGCTTTCTTGTTGAGGGGTGGATGCAAGTGGATTCAATGGATCAGGCGATTAGTAATTACAAGAAGGTTACGGAGACGATTAAGTTGGAGATTTCTTAAGTCAATGTTCGTTAATTCTATTGAAAAGAATTCTTCTTTTTCTCGCTTTTACTTTCTTTTAGGCGCCAAGTTCCTCTCGGACATGGGAATCTATCTTAATACAATACTTTTTAGTCTTTACATGCTTGAGCTAACTTCGAGTGCTGTTTATGTCTCTTTAGTTTTGGGATTGGATTTGATAGGTGGCGCTCTTGCAGCACCTTTTATAGGAATTATTGCCGATATCTGGAATCGGAAGACGTTGATGATTATCGCGGATTGTATTAGAGCAGTTGTCATGCTTGCTCTTGTGCTCTCTCCTGTTTCTTACCACGTTTCACTGCTTTTATTAGCGTCCTTTATTGTGGGTGTGTTTAAGCAGCAGTTTAAAGTCTCTTTGCGTGCTGCGATTCCGAACTTGATTAGCGATGAGAACCGGATCAGAGGTAACGCTTTATTGAATAGTTGTGAGGCATTGGGGGTTATTGTTGGATGTATTGGGAGTGGATTTTTCATTTCGATGTTAGAAGTCCAGATGATTTTTTTGTTTGGTGCGCTGACTTATATTTTTTCGGGTTTGATTCTCTCTTGCCTTCCTTTACATACAAATAAAGTGAGTGAAAAAAGGCTCTCGTTTACGCAGTTTATTGAAGATAGCCGATGCTCTTTGGATGTATTGAAGTTTGCGCCTGTGCTTTTTGCTTTTCTTTTTATTCGCTTGATAGACGCTTTTGGATCAGGAGCTCATCGTGTGGGTATGTCGATGTATTCAGCGGAGCTTGATCCAGAGAATCCGGCATTTATTTTGGGTTTTATTTACGCTTCTTGGGGGATTGGGAAATTTTGTGCGCTCCCTTGGACAAAGAATTGGCTTGAAAATCAACCTATTCCTCCATTTAACCGCTCTTATATTTTGTCTACAATGCTTATGTCATCAACGGCAATTGTTTTGTTTTGTGTCTCATCAACAGCTGCAATTGTTATGGTGGCTGTTACTATGGGGTTTGCTGACGGCATATCATATGTTTGTTTGGATAGCAAAATTCAAGAGCGTCCAGATTCCGAGCGAGGAAAGTTTTTTGGCCTCGCGTCCATGTTGGAAGGTGTTGGTCTTGGTCTCTCTTTAGTTCTCTGTGGTCCTCTTTTCGAACTTTTTCCCATCTACGCTGTTGTCGCTTGCTTTCACGCCATGCCACTTCTTGTTTGCTTTTTTTATTATAAGCGTTGGTTCTTGACTCTTAGACAAGCTTAAATTTTAGGATGTTTGAGCGCCTCTTTTCGCTGCTATCGCATATGTGCATTAAGCTAAGACGGAATTGGATTTTAATCTGTTTGTGTTGAATGACTTATACTGATGGTTTTTAGGCCGCGGTAGTGGCACCTCTCTTCTTTTTTAACTTTGAGATCCTGAGAGATGCCACTACCGTGGAATAGATTTTTTTCTACCTTTCCCAGTACTAAAATGCTGGGATAAAGAGATAAACGACCACTACCGTGGTCTAAAAACTATTTCTATAAACCAGTAGACAGGGCGGAATTAAGAGTCGAGCTCACGTTAAAAT
>JBDQID010000218.1:0-4023 GCA_040264515.1 Chlamydiales bacterium | reverse complement strand
GAATGGAAGATAAAGTTGTTTCAAAAAAAATAAAATCGATAAATCGTTTTTTAACGAATGGAATGAATAATGAAATATAGAAAATATAAAATGATTAAACAGCTATGTTTACTCGCTCCTATGATGATTTTGTCTTCTGGATGCGAAAAAAGTGCACAACTAGCTCTTGCTCCTCTTGATATAGCAATATCTTCGATTGATGTTTCAACAGCAGCTCTTATTGGAAAAGAGGATACAACGATTCATTATATATGTGAGTATTTACCTGAAAATGAGTTTCGGATTGTATATTTAGCTCGCATTCCAGGAATGCTTCATGCAAAAAATAAGGATGGAGAAACGCCTCTTCATGTAGCTGTTAGAAAAAATAGAAAGAGTAGCCTTGTTACAACACTTCTTGATGCAGGAGCTGATGTAAATACTAGGAATAACAGAGGTTTCACACCACTTCAACATCTAGCTTATTCTGGAGGAAGTTTAGAATTAATAGAGCTCCTTTTGGAAAGAGGGGCCAACATTGAAGATGAAACAGATTCAAAAGAGACGTTGTTGCACCTTGCTGTTAAAGCTCCTTCCGATGCAAATATAAAGTTCTTATTGGATTCTGGAATAGACATAAATAAGCAAGATAGTTATGGGAACTCCATTTTACATTATGCGGTGTCCAATCACAAATTAAGAGCTGTAAAGATGTTACTTGATGCGGGATCTAGAGTGAATGTGAAAAATTTAAATAAGGAAACTCCTCTTGATGTAGCAATTAATTCGAAATCGGATTTCCACATAATAGAGAACCTTCTTTCTTTTGGAGCCATCTTCGAAGATTTTGATGAAGAGGCATATGCTAAAAAAATTATGGACAACGAGAGCAGTAGTCTTGTTATTCGAGTTTTATCTGATTACAACGTTTTACAAAACGAGCTATTAAATAAAAGCTTGTTTTCGGAGTCTGTGAAGAGAAATGATTGGTTATCTCTGAGTAGGTTATCTAAAGTAGAGTTCTCATCAGCGTTAACGCAACAAGAAAAACAAGAGTTACTTTTTTTAGCGATTAGAAATAATTCAAGAGCTTGCCTGCCTTTACTTATCGAAATGGGAGTGGATATAAGTGTAGAGAATGAAAATGGGGTTACCCCGTTATCTTCTGCTATTAAAGAAGATAGGAGCTTTTTCGTTGCGGATTTAGTCAAGCAAGGAGCTGATTTCAGTCATGATTCTTGTAATAGGTATTGTCTTATGTCGATTGCTGTATTTCTTTATGATAATTCGCTTTTAGATATGTTCATTAAAGGTTGTCCCGATCGTATCAATCAGCAATCTCATAGAGGGGATACGGCTTTGCATATAGCATCGAAAGGCTGCGAAGAATCGACAGCTAGAATATTAATTGAAAATGGAGCTAACTCAAACATACAAAATAATAAAGGGCACTCACCACTGCATGAAGCTGTTTTAAAGAATAATCTTTCAATGGTAGTTCTTTTAATAGAGGGTAAAGCAGATCCTAAAATTATTGATAATAAAGGATTGAATGCAGTCCAGCTTGCTGCGAAATTAAACGATAAAGAAATATTCCATTATCTTTCACAAATTAAATCTTAGGAGATTGAGTTACGATGGGATTATTCGCAGCTTTAGCTGAAGGTGGCCAAACTTGGGCACATCGAGTAAGAATGGTTCGTCAAGTTTTTAAAATTGCAGTTTTAGTTTCTAGTGCATTTGGGCTGTTGCATTTTATTTATGAGATGCAACAGCTCGATCAAGGTTATTATCAGACCTTGTGGTACTATACAAAGTCGTTACTCATGCTACCTTTTAAAGGGGAAATCGATGTTGATAGTGAATTCTGGGGAGTTGTGAGTAGCCAATACCACTCTTATAAAACGATTACTTTAAATACCCAAACCGTTTTTGATAAATGCGAAAAATTACTTCCCTTCTTCTGGAGAAAAGCAAAAGCGATCGGATCTACCTCTCTTTTTATTTCAACTTTCGCTTTCTCTTTTTTCTTATTGTTTTTCTCGATACGAGGTCTCTTTAGTAAAAAGAAAAAACATCTATCCGGAAAAAAGATTCGATCTGCAACTGCAGTCGCTTTAAAGCTCAAAATGCGATCACAGGCATCTCCTGTTAAGATAGGCTCTTTACCTCTTGTAAAGGGGACTGAGACTCAGCATATTCTTGTATCAGGAGGGACAGGTAGCGGTAAAACAAATTGCTTTCACCATATTCTTCCTCGGATTAAAAACCTTTCTCAAAAGGCTATCATAGTAGATACAACAGGAATTCTTGTTTCGAAGTATTTTAGAGAAGGCAAGGACATCCTTTTGAATCCATTTAATAGCAACAGCGAACAGTGGCATCCGTGGGTAGAATGCAAAGATTCTTTTGATTACGATTCAATTGCACAAAGTTTTATTCCGATGAGTCCAAATGACAGAGAGAATTATTGGAGAGTAGCTGGTGCATCAGTTTTAAGTTCACTCTTACAAAAGTTTGAGAAAGATGAGAATAAAAAGATTCAAGACCTTTCAGAAACCTTGCTTAACGGATCTCTTAAAAGACTATGTGAAGAAGTGGTTGGAACAAAAGCTGCAGCTCATCTAGATATTTCATCGGAAAAAACAGCAGCTTCTATTCGATCTGTAACAACATCGTTTGTTTCATGCTTAGAGTATCTTAAAAATAGTGATCATCCGTTTTCAATTAGAGACTGGATTGAGAAAAAAGATGACGACAGCTGGCTTTTTCTTTCTTGTAAGTTAGGAGAACGCGCAGCGTTAAACCCTCTAATCTCTACATGGAGCTCGATTGCAATTAGGAGTCTTCTTCAAATGGAACCGGACATTAATAGACGTGTTTGGTTTGTCATTGATGAGCTTCCAAGCTTACAAAAATTAAAAGATCTAGAGACTCTTTTAACTGAAGGGCGCAAATTTGGAGCGTGTGGTCTTCTTGCTCTGCAAAGCCCTGCACAACTCGAATCGATTTATGGTCATGAGATATCCAGAGTGATTTTAGGTAACTGTGCTACACGTATATCTTTTTATGAGCAAGATCCCGAGATAGCCACAAGAATCTCCAAAATATTTGGGGATTCTGAATTCCAAGAGACTCAAGAGGGGCTCTCTTATGGAGCACATGAAATGCGAGATGGCGTAACACTCTCAAAACAAAAAAAAATGCATCCTGTGGTTTCTGCAAGCGATATTCAATCTCTAAGAAAGCAGGAAGCTTATGTTAAGCTTCCTGGGAAACAGCCGATCATTAAGATGAGACTAAAGTTAATCGTTTAAGTTTTTTGTAGGGGCAAGTCCTTCTTCGAAAAGGCCTGTTGCTATAACGAGAACATACATACGTTTCTGAGTTATTTAGATGATATGAAGGTTTTTAATGGGTTACAAAAAGCAGGATCGATCGAAAGACTTTATTCAAATTGAGTCCATGGATTTTTTGTCTTCATCTACATCTCAAATCGATTTTAATAGGGATGCCTCTATTTATTCCTTCATGGTTTCTATTAAAAATAATAAAAAATCATCCCTTGATAACGATCCGTATAATCAGCATCAGCTGACAGATGGATTGAATGCTTTTTTAAAATTTAATAGCCACTCAGAAAAGAAAGAAAAAAGTTTAGGCGGAATATGTTACGGTTTATCATTGATGTATGTGTATTACCAGTTTAATAATAAAGAGGAAGAGTTTTTTTCTCGTCTGGGCTTAATCGAATCTCTTGTTAAAAAAGATCCAAAAACACTACAAAGTAAAGAAATAAGTACGATAGAAAATTTTCTAAAACAAATCACCATTGCGCAATACGGATCCAATCATATCTCTAAGGAAGTTGGGATTGATTTTTGCCAAAAAAGCTTGCTTAACAATTACAATCTTACCTTTAAAAATGGAACAGACAATCACTTGCGGTCTGTTTTTTCATTCATTGATATTTTCCATTACGACGTAAGGAATCATTTATATCAAGGATTTGCAGATGTTTTGTTTAAGATATTAGAAAGAGAT
>JBDQID010000217.1:0-4036 GCA_040264515.1 Chlamydiales bacterium | reverse complement strand
TATTATGAGCTACCTAACTGAAGAAGATATTAAAGGGCGCGGGGGTATTAACTTAGCCCCCATGATCGACTTTCTATTTCTCATGCTCGTCTTTTTTGCATCACTGGCAGTGTCCAGGGTAACAACAAAAGACACTGAAATTGAGCTAGTGAAGATCAAGCCAGAGACCGCAGCTTCTATTACAAAGAGCAAAGCGGAAGAATTCAAGGTAATTAACATCACCATCACCAATGACGGGCGCTACAAGTGGATAACGGAGATTCGTGACTACATGCTAGACTCCCCAGATCTCATCGCAAAAGAGCTTTCCAGGCAGTATCAAAAAGGTCTTCTACCAGAAGATAAGTACCGCACGCAAATCATGCTGCGTATTGACAAGGAAGCAAAATGGGAGCCTATCCTCCAGGCTATTTTCGCTATTCGCGATAGTGGCTTCGAAGTGCGCCCTGTTTATGAGCCAGAAGAGCTAGATAAAGCGTCTGCCATCCAATCCACTGCAAGAGTGGAGGGACAAACGCTATGAACCTTTTCCCCCTCTTCCTTCTCTGTTTCTTCCTCTCATCATGCTGCTGTGGCTCGTGCATGAGAGGGGGTCCTTGTGATGAAAACGAAACCATCAAAGCGCGTTCTAAAATCACCAAAGAAGACAACATCGATCCGTTGTATTAAGAACTTGAGAGTCTAAAAGTTTGGAAGTTTCAAACTTTTAGACTCTCAAACTCGATTCGAAAGGGCACGAGCAAGAGTGCCTCCGTCGACGTAGTCAAGCGAACTGCCCATAGGCAAGCCGAAGGCAAGACGTGTGATGGATATGGGGAGCTCTGAGAGCTCTTGCTGGAGAAAAAGCGCGGTGGCATCGCCCTCAATTGTTGAATCCAAAGCAATAATCAGCTCGCGTGTTTGCTCTTTTTGCAATCTATTAAGTAACGCTGGAATTTGAAGGTCGTCTGCATGACGATTATCCAGCGGAGAGAGCAGCCCGCCTAGAACGTGATACAATCCACGGTACTCCCCTGTCTCCTCGACAGCATAAGCGTCCCTTGGTGAGGCTATCAAACACATCAGCTTAGGGTCTCGGTGAGGAGAGTTACAAAATAGACAGCCCTGATCATCCATCAAGCAGCCGCAAGTTTGACATGAACGAATTTGCTCTGGAATAGCATTGATGACATGGGCCATCTCTTGTATGTGGTGTTTTGGCCAATTGAGCATATTAAAAGCGAAACGCTCTGCACTCTTCGTTCCGACTCCAGGTAGGCGTCTGAGTACATCGATGACTTTATTTAGATGAGATGGATACTTCATTGTAAATCAAGGTTATGTTACAAGTGCGAGCCTAAAAGTATCGATGATCGAGGATTTAAAGTCTATGCCCCAAAAAAGAAAACTCTTAGGCCCCTTCACGGAACTCCTTACCATGAACGGCATACCAGAAAAAGGACACATTAAGGACGAACAACTCACTATTGTTGCCGATGCCGGTATCGCAGTTGAAGATGGGATGATTACAGAGATTGGAAAGTTCGATGAGATGCAGGGTGAAAAAGAGAAAGAAACAAGAGCGCCCTGCGTTGCCATTCCCGGACTTATCGACAGCCACACACACATCTGTTTTGCGGGATCGAGAGCGCGCGATTACGCCTCGCGCCTCAACGGCCTCTCCTATCAAGAGATTGCAAAGCGTGGAGGCGGCATTCTCGATACCGTTAGAAAAACACGTCAAGCACCCCAAGAGGAGCTTGCCTGCTCCATGAGCCAACGTACAGCACAGCTAATGCGATGGGGTGTGACAACATGTGAGGTAAAGAGTGGCTACGGTCTTTCCGTTGAGAGCGAAATTAAAATGCTCGAAGCGATCAAGCAAGTCAACCTAGACCAACCCGTACAACTGATTTCCACCTGCTTAGCAGCACATACGAAACCGTGGGAATTCAATGAGGGTATTGAATATTTAAGCTACTTAGAAAACGAGCTACTGCCTCTGATCAAAGAAAAACAACTCGCCTCACGCATCGATATCTTCGTCGAGGAGCACGCCTTTTCCGTTGAGCAAGCACGTCCCTATCTCCATGCCGCCAAAGCGCTCGGCTTCTCCCTGAGCATGCACGTCGACCAGTTTTCTCGTGGAGGTGCCCTGCTTGCAGCTGAGCTTGGAGCCGATACAGCGGATCATCTGGAGGTATCAAAGAGTCAAGATTTCGAAGCGCTAGCTAAAGCGGGAGTCTACCCTGTGGTTGTCCCTGGGGCATCGCTTGGACTCGGCATGCCTTTCGCTCCAGCAAAAGAGATACTCGACCACAACCTACCTCTCGTTATCGCATCCGACTGGAATCCAGGTTCGGCCCCGATGGGAGATCTACTCACCGAAGCCGCTTTTCTTGGGGCTGCTGAGAACTTGAGTATGGCAGAAACTCTCGCTGCGATCACTCTAAGAGCCGCAAATGCGCTTAAGCTTCACGATCGCGGAGTAATCGCTGTGGGAAAAAGAGCCGATTTAGCCATTTATCCTTGCTCAGATTACCGAGAAATCCTGTATCACCAAGGGGCGATGAAGCCTACCGCTGTTGTAATTGGAGGCCATTTGTATGCCTGAGTACAAAGTAGCAGAAAAGAGCATCTGGCAGGGAAGAGCGGGCGAGCCGAAAGGCTCTCGCTACTTCCAAGTTGTCGAGTGTATTGATCTGGAACACAGTTGTGAGAGCGGAGCCTTTGCTCTTCTCGGCTTTGCGTCCGACGAAGGCGTTAAACGCAATCAAGGACGCACGGGAGCTATAGAAGGCCCCGAAGCGCTCAGAAAAGCTCTTGCTAAACTGCCCTTACACTGGAAGAGTGCAAAACCCATTTACGACTTTGGAGACATCTGTTGCAACGATGGCGACTTAGAAAGTGCGCAAGCACTGCTTGCTGAAGTGGTATCGGATTTGCTACAAAAGGGTTTGCATCCTCTTGTTATGGGAGGTGGTCATGAGATCTCTTGGGGGCATTTTCAAGGTATAGCGGCATCCGTTCAAGATCAACAATGTGGTATTCTAAATTTCGATGCGCACTTTGACCTGCGTCCCCTTCTTAAAAACGGTCAAGGCAGCTCTGGCACGCCTTTTTATCAAATCGCCCAAAACTACCCTTTCGACTACACCTGCTTAGGTATCCAGCCGTTTGGCAATGGGCCAAATCTTTTTAAAGAGGCGCAAAAGCATTCTGTAAAATATCTAACCGCAGAAGAGATGTGCTCTGTAGAAAAAGCAGAAAAGATGGTTAAAGAGTTAGTGGGGAGACATGAAGCCATTTACCTGACCATCTGTTTAGACGTATTTGCCGAAGCGTATGCACCCGGAGTCAGTGCACCGCAAGCAATGGGGCTGTCTCCCTGGCAAGTCATTCCACTCGTGCAGCAGCTCGCTGCTAGCGGAAAAGTCGTCAGCATGGACATCGCTGAGATGGCACCCTGCTTTGACCGGAACAGTGTCACAGCACAGCTTGGAGCGTCTCTGCTCAGTACCTTCATCCACGCTTCACCCTGATGGATAAGATTCGAATGACTTGGAGCTGCGTTAATCCCTGTGTAATGGCTCACTGCTTGGAGCGCGGTCGTTCCGCATTCGCATCAACCTAACATAGAATTCTGATATTTAGTGGCATACGCTGGGAGTGCTAATATTAACGTCAGCTCGACTCTTAATTCCGCCCTGTCTACTGGTTTATAGAAATAGTTTTTAGACCACGGTAGTGGTCGCAACTCTCTTTAGCCCAGCACTTTAGTACTGGACGGGATAATAAGAACAGTGTGCCGCAGCAGCAGCACCTCTCTTCTTTTTTAACTTTGAGATCCTGAGAGATGCCACTACTGTGGCATCGATTTTTTTTCTACCTTTCCCAGCACTAAAGTGCTTAGCATTACCCACATCTTTAATTAGTTAAAAACAGTTTAGACCACCTTTAAAATGGCTTTTTTTGAAAGAAAGTATGTCATAGACACTTATAAACGATAATTAGAGAAAAGATGAGGTAAAGAGCGAGTCCGTAGGACGATTGAAAC
>JBDQID010000216.1:0-4062 GCA_040264515.1 Chlamydiales bacterium | reverse complement strand
GTCTCCCGGTTGTACATCCGCTGCAGCTACGATCTTTGCAATGATATTTCCATCAATAAGAAAATTCTGAGAAAGCGATTTTTTTGCTTTTGTTCCAACTTCCGAAAGAAAAGCTTGAAGATCGCTCAGGCGATACATTTTCATTATCGAAGAACGAAGTGTTGCGTCTCTGATACTGTAGGTTGTGCTACAATATCAACTCCATAATAATCATGCAGCTCTGTGATATATTTTTCTGTCTCTTCAGCAAGAGCTACATCTTGCAAATAATTTTTCAGCTCTTCTTCCACTTCAGCAAGAGGTGGGATACGCTCCTCTGTGTAATCTTCTAGATATAGAAGACGATAAACCAAAGAGTTTGTAGCACGACTCATCTCAGAAATCGGGCGACAGTACTCACCTTCTGTTAGAGCTGAGAGAGCTTCTTTATGCGCAGGAGATATCGCTTTGTCCTCTTGCTCATAACTCTTAGAAATACTCAAAGAGGAAAGTTCATCTTCGGCAAATTTAGCTAAAAGAGTGCTAAAATCAGCATCACCTTCGGAAAGAAGGCGATAAGCTTTTGAAGCTATCGTAATCGCTCTTGTCGGCTCTTCATGACGAATCGTTAGAACTTGATACTTCCACTTCGCAGGCGTTGCTTGCTTTTGAGCAAACTCTTCATAAGCTTCAACAACATCTGTTGGATGTGAGCTTGCTAATACTTTGTTGTGCACACGATACATCATCATTCGACGAATGGTGATATCTTTTAAGATCATCTGCCACGCCTCGTCATAACTCATTCCTAGCTCATCAATTGTACCGATGACATCGGGACCAAAGATCTCTTCCATCTCTTGTCTGACATCACCATCACTAATGGGGAGTTTTTTCTCATTAGCGTCTGCTAAGATAAGCTCTCTATTAATCAAGTCATGGAGAATATGGCTCCAATTCGCTGTATAAAATTGGTAACGAGCCTCAGCTGATTCAGCATGCTCTGCAAACTGCTGGTAAAACAGAACATCCATACGCTTAGCAACATCGAGAAGAGAAAGTGGATTTCCATCCACTTTTGCAAGAATACGATTATTAACAATAAGCTCACGTTTTGGAGCTGCTTGAAGGGAAGTGAATGCTGTTAAACATAACAAGCAAAGCCATAAAATTGATCTCATAAAAAACAGTCTCCAAATTCTTAAAAAGCTTATGTTAAAGAAGAGATTGTAACAAATCGACCTTTTTTCGTAAATTCAATGATAAAATCGTCTTAACTCTAAATTGTGGTAAATTTGCAATCGAACTGATACACTATTTGCTTTCAGTTGTAATGGGATAGATTAAATGAGTAACACCACCTGGTACGCCTTTCATCAAGGAAAAGAAGAGGGTCCATTTTCCGAGCAAGAACTTAAAGAAAAGTTTTCTAGCGGAGAATACGATAACGAAATCCTCCTTTGGAACGAAAGTTTGCTAGAGTGGAAAAAAGCAAAAACCCTTTCTCTCTTCCCTAATAAGAGAGCTGTTGTTCCTATCGAAAAAAAAGTCGTCTCACAAATACGCCCGTGGATACGCTACTGGGCAAGACAAATCGATCTGCTTATTTGGGTCCTTTTCATAGGAATTTTACTCCCCATCCTTCCTGTTATAGATGAGATGACCCTCGGATTCCTTATTTTATCTTCCTGGGCCCTAATCGAATCCATACTACTCTCAACCCTGGGAACAACACCTGGGAAATGGTTTTTAAAAATAAAACTACTACATGCGAATGGTGCAAAACTATCTTTCTCAGAGGCACTACACCGTAGCTTTAGCGTCTGGGTCATGGGTATGGGCTGCGGCGTTCCCCTTGTTAATATTTTTGCTCTGTCCTATTCCTACTTTTCACTGAAACGAAAAGGTGCAACTCTTTGGGATCAAGAAAAATACACCGTCTCTCATGAGCCAATTGGTAAACTCCGAGGCACCTTGCTCTTAGCTCTCTTACTTTCCATTATCGCGTGCATTTTATTTGTCTTGGTTGCTTCTGAGTCTGCACAAATCCCCAAAGGAGACTGGATTTAAAAACTATAAACTGTTTATGACCAAATGGAGGAAATAACAAATGGCATATACACTCTCTCTAGGAGACAAAGCTCCTAACTTTTCACTACCTGCAACGGATTCTAAAACATACTCTCTTGAAGATTTTCAAGAAAGTGATGTTTTGGTTCTTTTCTTTACATGTAACCACTGTCCTTATGTAATTGGATCTGATGAGACTACACGTAAAACAGTTGAAAAATTCCAATCTCAAAGCGTCCGCTTTGTGGGGATCAACTCTAATAGCCAAGAGACCCGTCCAGAAGACTCTTTTGAGAGTATGGTAGCTCGAATGAAAGAGTTTAACTTTCCATGGACCTACCTTCATGATGAATCTCAAAAGATAGCAGAACTATTTGGAGCACTAAAGACACCTCATTTTTTTGTTTTTAACAAAGAGAGATCACTTGTGTATTGCGGACGTGCAATTGATAACCCACGCGACTCTTCTTTAGCCACCACTAATGAGCTCGAAAAAGCCCTTGAAGAGCTTCTTTCCAATAAAGAGATCTCTACACCTTTGACAAACCCTATCGGCTGTAATATAAAGTGGAAAGGAAAGCCTGGTAAATGGATGCCAGCTGAGGCGTGTGATTTAGTGTAAGCCTTAGCTTAAAAAAAAGAGAGGCAAAGGCTATGCGATACGAAGAGATAATAGATTTAGCTATACGGCGGCTCTGCTCTATTATCTCTTTTTCTCTAGCCCTCTTTTTGTATTTCTCCGAACACGCACAAACAGCAATCGGAGCATTTGATACAACCGAAATTCTTGTTCGTGCAGGTGTCGGCTTTGTGACAATGGTGGGTGTACTTATTTCTTTTTCTCTAATCCCCTTTCAACGAGTCGACCAGCTCTCCACCTTTAGTGTTTCTGACTATTTCCTTAAAAACAGAAATACACAATTTATTCTCACCTTCATGTTTATCTTTCCCCTTTTAACCTTCATCGCTGCGGTGGATAATGTGTGGCTTGATAAAAAAGAAGTTTTCCCTTTATGGGTCTTTGGTTTCGGTGTGGGACTCGACTGTCTTCGAGAATACTACTACAAAGTCTGCTTTCTCATTGACCCATTTAAGCGGGTGAAATATCTAACAGAAAAAGCAATCCATAACATTAACGATCGTAATTTCGAAGCTCTTGGCCGCCGTATTATCCAAGCAAGTGAGGCTACATATCAAGCGATTCAAAATAAAAATATCGTTGTTGCAAGCCATATTATTGATTCGATCAAACAACAAGCGTGCTATTTTTTAAATTCTATAAAAACCGAAAATTTAAAAATCCTGCAAAAAAACCAAGAACAGCCCAAGCGCCTCTACGATGATAATTCCGTTCTTGCATCCTTTTGCTCTCATCTTGAATTCATTTATAACGCTGGTTTGAAATTTAAATTCGAAGACACTTGTAATCAAGTGATCACATCACTAGCTGTCATATCAGCTTATACAATCGGCCTCAAATCAACACTACCTGTCGCATCTTGGACTTCCTTCACCTTCTTACCTCTAAACTCTCTTCAGTACTGCCTAAGCGAGGCCCATAAGGAAAAACTTATTAGAACCATCGAGACGACACCAGGAGCTCTCAAAGCCCTCTTTGAAATCCTCATTGAAAAAATCGAAGAGTATCCTGAAATCGAAGAAGAGGGCAAATACATTATAGATCTTCTCGTTCAATGCAGCAAAGATTCTAAAAACCTACAAAATATCATCTCTTCACTGCAAAGGCTGCAAGCTACAATCTTAGAAAGCAAATATGGGGAACGACGCGACTTACAAGCGATCTCAAACTATATCACCGAGATGATCTCACTGCTTGATCCCGATTCCGAAAGCAGTAACGACTTTTAATTTTTGCAGGATGGGCCGGATAAACAATAATCCTAACGAGAGTTTCGTATTTATATCATTGAGAAACAATACAGAAGGTAACCACAACGCGGTAATTAGTGGCGAAGCCACGACAGTTGTTCGCTGTAGGTTTCTCGTATTCGC
>JBDQID010000215.1:0-4086 GCA_040264515.1 Chlamydiales bacterium | reverse complement strand
CTTTCAATGAGAGTACGGGCGACGGAGCGCCCGCGCTACAACCACTGAATGTTGCGTAAGGGTAAAGTTTTAAATTAAATATTGAATAAGGATAAATGGTTTAAAGTCGATTTTTGATTTTCTTGAAGAACTTATGCAACAGAGCAGTAGAATACCTAAATTTGACTTCTGTCAAAAAGCTACAATGTTTTGCGCGCCTTTACAATGTCATCTGTAATTTGACTCTGCAAAGCTTGTAGATTAGGGAACTTCATTTCTTCTCGGAGAAATGACTTGGGGAATACCTCTACATACTTTCCGTACAGATCATCTTCGCAATCGAGAAGATGCACTTCAAGAAGAGGGTGACACTCAGAACGGGTTGTCGGAGCAAATCCTAAATTAATAACAGCCGCTGCTGTTGTGTTGCCCGTTTTTACAAACGCGCTATAAACCCCGTAAGGAGGAAGGCAGAGGTCGCTAATATCAATGTTTGCTGTCGGATAGCCAAGTTTTCGACCAAGTTGCTTGCCTGAAATAACACGACCCGCAATGGAATACTCCCTTCCAAAAAGCTGCCCCGCAGCCTCAAAATTTCCAGCCTTGATACGCTCTCTTATTAAGCTACTGGAGATCTCAAGCTCACCCTTCGAACGCTTCTGAAGGTAGTGAACCGAAAAGTTATATTGCTTGGCAAGCTTTCTAATGGATTCTGGAGTTCCTTCACGGCCCTTACCAAAAGCTGCGTCGTCTCCGAGCACAAGGTGCCTGAAAGGAACGTAAGAGCGAAGATGCTCAATGAATGTTTTTGGCGTCTGCCGGGAGAATTTGAGCGTGAAAGGGAGGAAAAGCGTGTAATCAATACCGGCAACCTCCAAGAGCTTTAACTTGTGCTCTGGATGACAAAGTAGTGATACCGGAGCCGAAGGTGAAAACAGCTTAGAAGGATGATTGGAAAAAGTAAGCGCAGCTGTTGGACAGCCGTGGCTCTTTAAAGCGTTAATGATTTCGAAATGGCCCAGATGCAATCCATCGAAATTCCCAATCGTAAGCGCTAAGGAAGGGGCGCAATCTGGGAACTTAGATATCTCATTAACAACCTTCAAAAACAACTCCCCAAACCCCTTACGGAGTAATCGCTCCTACAACATTGAACGCTTCATCTTCAATTAAAGAATCTTTCATACATTCGTCAATGGAGAACTTACCGCTTCTCGTTCGCTTGAGCTCGGATAAATGCGCTCCACAACCCAACATCTCTCCAATCTGTTCAGCAATTGATCGTACGTATGTGCCTTTGCTGCAGTTGACATGGATGTTGATGTAAGGGTATTCATAGCTAATAAGAGTCGTTGTTAGAGTAATCTTTACAGGCTTGCGCTCGATGGTTTTTCCTTCTCTTGCAAGATCGTAAAGTTTGACTCCGTTTACCTTTTTCGCTGAATACATCGGAGGTATCTGCTCTATCGTCCCTTGGAAAAAAGCAATTGCTCTTTCAACTTCGTTCTCTGTGGGCACCTTTTCAGAATACGCAGTTACTGTGCCTTCAGTATCGAAAGTCTCTGTTGTGACCCCCAAATGCACTTTTGCAATGTACTCTTTATCTTCATTCAGAAATTGATTCGAAAGCTTGGTGTAGTTTCTACCAATCAATAAAACCATAACCCCAGTAGCAAAGGGATCTAATGTTCCTGCATGACCAATTTTTTTGACATTAAGTCTTTTGCGTAATCTTCTGATTAAGCTAAAAGAAGTATCGCCCTTAGGCTTATCAATAAGGAGAATGCCTTGGGGCGATGAGAGGGGATTTGAGTTACTGTTCTGTTCCATTCGGAGTTTCGTCTTTCGGTTCTTCTTTAGTTTTAATTTCAGATAAGAGCTCGTGGATACGCATTTGCTTATCCACGGAGTCATCAAGAAAAAAGGTGAGCTGCGGGAAATGATGCATCACAACCTTTTTTGAAGCGTTAACAGAGATGAATCCAGACGCAGACTTTAGAGCTTTAATGGACTCTTCTTTGTCTTTATCATCTCCAATAATGCTAATATACACTTTGGCATAGTGTAGATCATTTGTTATATCCACACGGGTAACAGTGATCAGCTTGCCTTGAAGTGCCTGATGCTTAACATCCTTTGTGATAACTTCGGATATTACTTCTTTGAGTAAAGAATTTAAACGAGTGATACGTCTTCTAACTGCCATTATAGCTCCTGAGAGTGGTAGACAACTTCAAATGATTGAAGAATGTCATCAATTTCGAACGCGTTAAAGCCGTCTAGAAGGATTCCACATTCTAGCCCATTTTTAATTTCTCTAACATCGTCTTTTTCTCTCTTTATCGAAGCGATTCCACCTGTCCAAACAGCCTCACCTTGACGCATAACACGCATAGTGTGGTTACGGTGAATGTTGCCTTCGATAACTTGACAGCCAGCGATGACTCCAAGGTGAGAGACTTTGAAAGTTTGTTTAACTTGAGCCGCTCCGCGGTTTTGCTCCTCAGAAACTCGATCCAGCATCCCCGTCATGACTTCCTTCACCTTGTCAATTGCATGATAGATGATGTCGTACATGTATACTTGAACGCCAAGCTCTTTGATTAAGCTCTCAGAATGACTCTCAATCTGAGTGTGAAAACCAATGATGCAAGCTTTCGATGCCGCAGCTAGCTGAACGTCGGACTCTGACACCTCTCCAATACCAGAGAAAATGACGTTGAGATCGATCTTCTCAGACTCAATCTTTGCAAAAGCCGTCTTAAGAGCTTCCAAAGAACCTTGCATATCGGCGCGAAGAACAATATTAAGAACTTTTTTCTGAGAGTCTGTTGACTGCTGAAGAAGATGTTCCATGGAAAGAGGTTTCTTCGCTTGGGAGAGACCTTTCTCTTCACCTTCTTCCGCACGAGCCTCCGCAATATTACGCGCTTCCTTTTCAGACTTAACAACGATAAACTCATCGCCAGCTTTGGGAAGTCCTGAAATACCGGTGATCTCGACAGGAGTCGATGGTGTTGCAGCTGTGACTTCACGACCTGTTTCATCGCGCATGGTCTTAACACGGCCCCAGAGGTTACCAAGAACAAGAGCATCGCCCTTCTTCAATGTTCCGTTTTGCACAAGAAGTGTAGCAACGGAACCAAGACCTTTATGCATCTCAGATTCTAAGATACTTCCACGTGCTCGTGAATGAGCATTAGCGTTAAGCTCTAACATCTCAGATTGTAAAGCAACCATTTCTAGGAGTGTTGGAACACCTTCACCTGTGATAGCAGAACAGTTCACTGTAATAACATCTCCACCCCAAGCTTCAGGGAGAAGCTGATGGTCAGAGAGCTGACGGTAGATTGTGTCGGCATTGAAGTTTGGCTTATCACATTTGTTGATAGCAACGATGATTGAAACTTTAGCAGCCCTTGCATGCTGGATCGCTTCGATCGCTTGTTGGCGAATACCCTCATCTCCTGCAATAACAAGAATCACAAGATCCGTAACATCAGCTCCACGTGCACGCATAGCAGAGAAAGCTTCGTGACCCGGAGTGTCTAAGATCGTAATTCCAGCACCACTCTCAGATTTATATTGGAAAGCTCCAATGTGTTGTGTGATGGCACCAGCTTCACCAGACGCTCTGTTTGTCTTGCGAATCGCATCGATGAGGCTTGTCTTACCGTGGTCAACATGACCCATAAAGGCAATGACAGGAGGACGCAGTTGCAGCTGATCTTTCGCTGACTCAGCGATCTCTTCTGCAATAGTTTTTCCTGTGATCTGGATGCGCTCTTGCTCTGATGTGTCAATGGAAATTTTGCACTTAAACTCATCGCCAAGAAGCTCTAAGGTTGTTTCATCATCAAGAAAGTCGTTAATTGTAAAGACTGCGCCTTGCATGAATAGTTTCTGAATGAGTTCTGAAGCTTTAACTTTCAGATCAGATGCCAAATCTTTGATGGAAATAGGAATTCGAACTTTTAACTCAGAAGGGCGAACAACAGGGAGGGAGGCATCTCTGAAACTTTTTTTATTTCTACGCTTTTATTCACCTGAAATGCTCATTACTTCAATTTTCTCTTTTCTATGTTTCTATTTTCTTTTTTTTCTTTT
>JBDQID010000214.1:0-4091 GCA_040264515.1 Chlamydiales bacterium | reverse complement strand
TATTTTTGTGTATGACCTTGTGCTAAATGCTTGTAAATTATTTCTCTTTCTTTAAGAGTGAGTCTTGAATAAGCCATGATGCCTCTACCTTTTTTTATCCAATAAAGTGTCGGCATCATGGCGTTTTTTCTTTAACGAATCGTATACAAAAATTGCGCTCGCAAATTGAACTCAGGCCGCTACCGCGGTACAATGTTATTATTATCCTCTCCCATTAGTGAAGTGCTGGGCTAAAGAGAGAGACGAGCACTACCGTGGTCTAAAAATTATTTCCATAAACCACTAAACAGGACCAGATTAAGAGTCGATCTCACGTTAAAGTATAAAGAGAATCCTATTTATCCTGCTTATCCTGTAAATTACAAAGCAGTGATCAAAGGAGGAAAATCATCTGGAATAGCGACTCTAAAACACTTAAGCTCTCCGCTCTTCGGATGAAACAGGCTTAAAGCAGCTGCATGTAACAGATGCCTTGGAAAATCCCACTTAGAGCGGAACTGCTTAGCATAGTCGTGATCACCAAGAATTGGATGACCGATATGGCTCATATGCACGCGGATCTGATGAGTCCGCCCTGTTTTTGGCCAGCACCTTACAAGCGCCATACCTCTTTTTTTACCCTCAACTCTCCAAGAGGTCATCGCCTCTTTGCCCCGCTTTGCCACCTTCCATAAAACCTTTCCCTCCATGCGACGATGTATTCCCATCCAATTACGAATAACACCCTGCTCCTCTACTGGAACTCCATCAACAACAGCTAAATACTCTTTTTTTATCTCTCTTTTACGAAATTGTAAAAATAGCGCCTCTAAAGCCTTACTATTTTTAGCAAAAACAATAATACCTGAAGTATCTTTATCAAGGCGGTGAGCAAGAGAGATCTTGGAATTGTAATTCTTACAAAGAGACTCTAAATCCTCAGATGAAATACCCGGTGGCTTATTATAAATAAAAAGATCATCATCCTCGTAAATAATACGGAGTGACTCAACATCTCTTATATTAACAAGCTTCCTCTCTTTATTAAATGTAACCCGATCTCCACTGAATACTTTAGCCGAAGCAAACCGTTCAACTTTCCCATTAATTTTGCAACTATTCGCTTCAATCATAGCTTTAATTTGTCGAGCCGAGTAAGAATCCCCAAGATTTTTCTTTAAAAAAGCTTGAACTCTAACACCCGAATCTTCAGAAGAAACCTTCCACATAAAAACACCGAAATAATAATAAAAAAGAATTATTATATGATTTTTTATATACTCTTGTCAAATTTTCAATAATCTGATATAAAGTATCTGAATTTTTTAACAGGAGTCATTACAATGGATCTTAAAGGAAAAAAAGCTTTTATCGCAGGTGTTGCAGACGATCAAGGATTTGGATGGGGCATTGCCAAAGCTTTAGCTGAAGCTGGAGCTGAAATCATTATCGGAACCTGGACTCCCCTCGTTGGAATTTTCACTAAATCTCTCAATAGCGGTAAACTCGATCAATCACGCCAACTAAGCAGTGGCCAAATGATGCAGTTCGCTAAAATTTATCCTCTCGATGCCGCATTTGACGACGCGTCTGATGTCCCAAGTGAAATCAAAGAGAACAAACGCTATAAAGATGTTGAAGGCTACTCAATCTCTGAAGTCGTCAAAAAAGTCGAAAAAGATTTTGGAAAAATTGACATTCTCGTTCACGCTCTAGCAAACGCCCCAGAAGTTAAAAAACCACTACTCGAAACCAGTCGTCAAGGCTACCTTGCAGCAATGAGCGCGTCAAGCTACTCCTTTATTAGCCTTCTCTCTTACTTCGGCCCCGTTATGCAAACTGGAGGCTCTGCGCTCTCACTGACCTACATCGCATCCGAGCGCGCTATCCCCGGTTACGGTGGCGGTATGAGCTCTGCCAAAGCTGCCCTTGAGAGCGATACACGCACTCTCGCATGGGAGGCTGGTCGCAAATGGGGAGTTCGCGTTAACACAATTTCAGCAGGTCCCCTACGCAGTAGAGCTGCCAAAGCTATTGGATTTATCGATCGCATGATCGACTACTCCTATCAAAATGCACCTCTACAAAAAGAGCTGCACAGCGAAGAAGTTGGACACGGAGCACTCTTCTTGCTCTCCCCAATGGCTTCCGCTATTACTGGCACAACCCTCTACATCGATAACGGTATCCACGCCATGGGTGTTGCAAGTGATAGCCCCTCATTCCAAGAAATAAAGCAATAAACAACATCCATACCCAAGAGTTCAGGAGCTAATAAATCTCATGTCTTCAATCGCCAGCAGGCCAGCCTTAACTCTTCCTCCGGAAATATTTGAAAACAATACCGTGTCTAGCCGCGAAAGTCCAATTTCAGACTCTGTTTTTTTTTCTTCAGAAGTGGGGTTTTCAAATGCCTCTTCTGAAGAAGATAACAGAGTCGCTCATAGTGATCCGACCTTCAACAGATCTCGCCGATCGTTCTTCACTGCAGACTTCTCTAGCAATGAAACAAAAGTACCTGCAGACTTGAGTAGAATCAGTTCTATTGCTTCAACAACTATAGACAAATTCCCTTCATAACAGCTCTTTCAAGATTCAATTTGCGAAACACCACTACCGTGGTCTTCAAAAACACAGTCATAAACCATTCAACACAAAAAGATTAAAAGCCAATTCTCCGTTAGCTTAATGCACATATGCAGCAGCAACGCAAGAGAACATACATGCTTGAACTAAGCTACAATCAACTTGACTTAGAGCAGTAAGTCATCACCCTAATCATAAATAAGATTTAAATAACCTTAAGATCATTTAATAGTAAATAAAATCTTTACCCTTTGTTTTCAAAAAAATATTTATATTCAAACTGATTGACAAACTTGCAATTTAATTTGTACAATATAAATAGATATTTTTAACAAGGAACAATTATGGGACGCATTGGAAAAGCTTTCGGCAAAATTAAAAATTTTCGAATTAAAAGAAAGAATGCAAAATCCAGATATGAAGGCCGTGACGTTCACAATGCTACTAAAAATCCAGAATACGATACAACAAAACGTGAAATGCCTACTCAAAAACCGGTATCCAGTACAAATTTCAAGGGATCGAAAACTGCTAAACCATCAAAAAAGTTACTTAAAAGAATAGGTAATTTATTTACTCAATTTAAAAAAAATCAATCCAATAAACACAATTGCGATCCTAGATATGATTCTGATACAGGTAGTATACAAAGTAGAGCCTCTACTGCTATTTCATCCGAAGATGAAGTCAAACTAGCGTTAGATATTGATTTAACTACACCTACTTTCGAAGAAGAAATCGACACTACAAAGTTAGAAAAAAAACTTACAGAACTCCAAGACGAACTCTACATACAAAACAATAAAAAAAGTACAAAAGAAGCGAACCTAAAACGCGATAAATTATTACTGAAAAAAATACAAAAAAGCTTCGATCAAATCACAACAGAAATCCAAAAAAGAGCAGGTAAACCCGACTTATGTAAACAGCTCACCGATCAAATGAAAGAGATCGAACGTCTTTATCAGCAAGAAACAAATGAACCTTTGCTAAGCAATGACAGTGATACTTTGAAAAAACTAAACGAAATACATTCAAAACAGTTCACTACAAAAGAAGACCTTAATTCTTTCATAAATACGAGAGAAAGAGAAATCACTTCGTATACTAGAACAATCGCTGAATGCTTCCATGACGCTGGTCAATTATTCAAGCCTCAATCTCAAAGAACATCCTCTCTCGATAGCAATAAAATAATCGCAACAAAAAAATTAGAGATACTGTGGGCCCAATATACACTTCTCAAACTCTCCGAAATAAATCAATGCCCTAAAAATTCAAAACTGGAGAAAATTACAAAAGAATTTTATACAAAGGTCGAAAAAGATTACAACACAGATCAAAACGTATGCGATCTCTTTGATGAAGAGCAATCCAGAAATAGCGCCGAAATTGAATTTCTTACAGAAGGTATTGAAGATATAACTGAAGACATTGAAATCCTAAAAGATAATATTGAAAATACAGAAAGAAAAATCCAAACAATAACAGAAAAAATCAGGTCAAAAAATCCATCTATATTACTC
>JBDQID010000213.1:0-4103 GCA_040264515.1 Chlamydiales bacterium | reverse complement strand
CGATCTTATTAAGGAAGTTACCCGCCTTATCCCTCTACAAAAGATGACCGATATTTTTAAGCGGCTGATCCAAGAGCAGGTCTCCGTCAAAGACTTGCGAACAATCATGGAAGCGCTCTCAGAATGGGCTCAGACAGAAAAAGACACGGTACTTTTAACGGAGTACGTACGTTCATCGCTAAAGCGATATATTAGCTATAAATACTCGCAAGGGCAGTCTGTACTGTCCGTCTACATCCTAGATCCTGAAATCGAAGATATGGTTCGCGGAGCAATTAAGCAGACATCATCGGGCTCATATCTTGCGCTCGATCCTGACTCTGTACAGCTCATCCTACAAGCCATTCGCAATATGATCACTCCAACTCCCCCCGGAGGCCAACCCCCCGTTCTACTGACAGCTATCGACGTTCGCCGTTTTATGCGTAAGTTAATAGAAATGGAACATTCGGATGTTGCCGTTGTCTCTTATCAAGAGATCATACCGGAAATCCGGATACAGCCCTTGGGACGAATACAGATTTCGTAATTCCAAGGGAAAAATAATGGAGGCGGATTATGGGTTTAGAATCCGGAGGAATGAGGGGAGGCAATCTGCAAGGTTTGCGTCCTCCAACAACTCAAGTTCATGGACAGCCTGGCGGCATGCAAGCACAGGTAGCGACACAAGCACGCCAACAGGCAGCACTTGCCAAGCACGGCCATCCCATGGCTACCGCCAGACAATTCAAAAGAGAACTCGGAAAATCTTCAAAATCGCTTAGCAAAAGAAAAGCTAAGGGAAAGAAAAAAGCAGATAAGAAGGGCAAGCCAGGAATGGCAAAAATTGGGAAAATTAAGTCTGTTTTAAAAAGAGAACACAGACGACGTCAACCAATGTGGGCAAGGCGCTTGCAACAGCTTGCCGGAATGAAGGTCAGTACCAATCAATTCGAAAATATTCTGAAAAAGCTGCTTCAAAAAGGTAAGGATGTCAATAAAGATGATATCAAACAAATCATCAAAGACAACTCTAAAGCAACAGAAAAGGATGCGGAGTTCGGCGAACTCATAGAAACACTCCAGAGCATGTCTGAAGAGGAAAACGACTTCACCTTTGGCGAAGAGCTTTCCGAAGCTTTAGAAGAGGCCTTAGATGAGTTTCAAGAAGAGAGAGAGAAAAAAGAAATCGGGCCTATGAAGCAGAAGTCCGATAAATACTTAGAAAAAATTGGAGCTACGAGAAAGGAGAAGACGGAGGCAAAAGAGAACCAGAAGATTCTAGAAGACACAGGCGCCTCACAATCAATGACAACAACACTTCGCACATGCGTTAAGCTACTTAATGACGACGAAGAGCGTTCGAGAAGAGAAGATGACGACGACGAAGAGGATGAAGACGAAGAAAAGAAAAAGAAGAAGGAAAAAAAGAAAAACAAAAGCATCGATAAAAAGGCTGCTCTTTTAATGAAAGAGGCTACGAACCCGATGTACGAGTCTCGGAAGATATTCGAGGCAAAGCACGAGATGAATCTCGAGGAGGATGAAGAAAATGGCTGATTCCAAACAGGTCGCAGCAGAGCTTAAGCTCAATCGCTCAGGCTTTTCAGTATTGATGTCTCAAGTAAAAGCTGTCCAAGGAGCACACACTCTTTACAAGCATTTCAGAGATGAAGTGAAGACATTTCGGCAACAAATAAAAGAGATTCAAAAAGGGAACGAAGAGATTTCACTTCCCAAGTATTGTGACGCAGTGAGCCTTGCTCAAGGATTCTACGAGCTTTTCTGTCAGCCACATCCCTACCCTCACCATATCAAAGATATCATGGAAAATCTCCAGGCTAATACAAGCCCTTACTTGCAGGTAAGTGTTCTCGAGCGTTTTTTACACTCTATGGACAAAATTGATCCGAACTTTTATGAAAATCCTGAACACAAACAAGAAGTTAAACAAGTTATCATTCAAACCCTCGAAGATCTCTACGATGAAATTGAAGAATTAGAAGAAGAGGAAGAAGATTACGACGATGAAGATTATTTAATAGAAGACGAGGAATAAAAAGATGCAAAGTATTGAAGAGGTTAGTCAAGTTCTCAGTAAAAAGCTTGGACTCCAATTGGAAGTGGATGCTCACGGAGGATTTAGGCTTCTTTACGCTAATGAACTAGCTGTTAATGTAGAAATTGACGCATCCGGAGAGCGCCTGCTTATCGCATCAGAGCTCTCAGAAGTCGCTTCTGGAGGGTTTAGAGAGGAGTGTTTAAAGGCAGCTCTTATGGCAAACAGCCTCCCCTATCCCCGCTTTGGAAATCTTTGTTTCTCAACTCAAGAAAACAAGCTAATCTTGTTCGAGTATTTACCATTAAGAGAAATCTCTGATGAGGATCTCTTTGGCTATCTGCACTATTTTGTTGAAAACGCCCAAAAGTGGAAAGCCGCGGTTGAAACAGGTGAGCTGCCACAAATTGAAACAGAAGCTCCATCGAGTGGTGGAAGCGGAGCGTACGGACTATAAAGTAAATAAGCTAAACCTTTCGTTAACACGGGTCGAAAATTCGCCCTTTCGACTCGTGTTGTTTTAGACTTTAAATTAACGTGGCCACTGCTCTGCATGCAACGCTTTGACGCGCTCAAATGCTTCTGCATCATGCACGGTAATTTCATCTGTCGAGCGTAACCACTCTGCAGCTTTAATTGTTGGAGCCTCTGTTTCCACGCGATTGTAAAACGTTATCTGATCTGCATATTTGAAAAAAGTATCACTGATTCTCTCATGAATCATCACTCCTTTCTCTTTAATATCCTGCTCTGTTGTCTGAACAAAAGTCTTATCGCGCTTTTTGACAGACTCCCAGCGAACCTCATCAGAAGCTGTCAGATGAACCACGCGGATTTTATAACCTTGCTCTTTAAGCAAGTCATAAAGACGCGCTGTATGCGGACTAGAAGAGGTTGTTCCAAAATAAAATGCACGCCCACTTTTAATGAGGTTCGCCAATATCCAGTGATTTATTGCATTCGATGCCGGGCGCCACTTATCGTAAGCAGCCTTTCTTCTAGTAGACTCATCACGCTCTTCACACTTCCCTTCCAGCTCTTCTAAAATCTCTCTTTGAAAAGTGCGTGTCATCTGTTTTAAGCAAACGGCATCCGGATCAATGTAGGCTACATTTCTTCCAGCCATTAACTCTTCAGATAAAATAGCTTCTAGCTGTGTTGTCTTTCCTGCACCTGGAGCACCAGCGGAGATGACGGCAATTTTCTCTTGTACTGTATCCTTCATAGTTCTGTTCCAAACGTCTTGCATATCTTGTAAGATTAATCCTTTTTCTTCAGACGTATAAGCGACTTTATTATCAAAAGCACGCCCATCAAAAAAACTTTTTAAAACTGAAGGCGGTAAGTTATATTGAAATCCATCTCCTTGATAAATTGAAGATATATCAAGTGTTCCTATACTACAATTAATCGATGCCATCACAACTCCTGATAAAATTTAAATTTGGCTAATTTATTCCCATAAACTTTACATTAATACAATGAAACAATACACAAAAAAAAGGTTCTATATCAAACAAGATGTAGAACCTTCTTTTTTTATATGAGAGTGACTCTGTTTAGTCGGAATAAATCTTCATTGGAACACCAAACATGATTGTCATGAAGGAAGCAAAAGCGTCAACTTCGTCTAAATTTACACCTTTCTTTTGAAGAATAGAAATCTGGTAATCAAAGCCTTCTTTAACCAAGCGAGTGACTTCGATCTCTTCTTCTGGAGAGAGCTCTCGATAATCTGCTCGCTGACCAAGAATCGAGTTTGTTTTCATTTCGTTGTATACTTTCATTGAGAGCTGCTCACCTGTAAAGTTCGCACCTCTTTGTGCAACGACTTCTTTAATAAATGGTCTATCATCTAGATTCCAATTCAAATGTTTCTTTGTTCCAAGAGCGTCATAAAGTTCACATAAAATAAAGTGGGTATACTCTCTATGGGAGCTAAATTTTCTAAATGCAGCAATTTGAATCTCCTCATTTGCTGTATCATATTTTACTAAACCGTCCGTTTTTTTCATTGGTACATTTTTAACATATTTAATTCCTAAATCTTTAATGAGTCTAATGT
>JBDQID010000212.1:0-4114 GCA_040264515.1 Chlamydiales bacterium | reverse complement strand
TATCTTTTTTGTAGGAGGTATAGGTTCGCTAAAAATATCCTGTCCGTTCTACTCGAAGAAGAGAGCGTCCCTTCTGCATCTACATCGAAGAGAAAATAAGAGTCTGAGCCAGCACTCTTTTTTCGTTGTGCAACAGCCGTCTGCAAAGGACCTTTGTTTTTCACATAAAGCTCTCTTTTTGGGATCACAGCTTTTTTCTGTCCATTTTCATGTTCTAGGAGAAGAAAGCTTTTAAAGTTATCAGCACCTTGAATATGCTGGGTCGGGCAGATTTTAAATTTTGGGAACTGTTTAGAAAGGGCTATTTTTCTTCCGCTTTCTTCCTCTACCTTTACATCAAATTGAAGAGCGAGCCTTGGCATTTCAATTTGTTTTGGCTCCCCTTGTGCATCTTGCCAAACATGAGTATGCTCGATGCTTTCAAAGTTGCTTAGAAATGCGTACTCACTTGATTCTCCGTAAATATTGTGTAGTAGTAGAGGCTCTGTATCTTGGGGAGCTGTTCGAATAGCTTCTACTACACCTGCTTCTCCTAGGGAAGCGACATGTGTTAGATTTTCGCTTTCGGGATCTAAGAGACGGAGCTCTTTTTGTTCGCTATCTGTACACTCAATCCAGTGCTGTTTGCTATCAACAAGAGAGCGACTTCCTAAAACAGAAGAGCCTGCGGAGATCAACTCTCTTTGCGGTTGAAATTTATACCAGCGGCCATCTGCTAGCTCTTTTTGAATATGGAATCCACCTTCTCTTAGTACGCGGCAGTTCACCCCTTTTTTGTCTTTGAATTCAAAGGAGTCACTTCCTGCTAGTTGAGCCATAAAATTATCGCTACCAAAGACCATGCGATAATCGGCGTGTGTTGTTACTGAGTCTGGTAAAATAGAGAACGCTTGCCCGCTTTGGTAGAAGCAAGCATCGCGTACATCAAATGAGTAGCCGCCCTCTTCTGCACGGCAGAGAGGATATGCACTTAGATCCCATTCTAAGGAGTGTTGACCTCTTTGAGTCACGCTATCTGCTATTTCATTAAGCAATGAAAAGGTCTCATCGCTTTGTAATGCAGCTTGAATATCGAATGCAAAGCGCATAAAATTGCTACTAATTTCATGCTCAACAAAGGGGTCTCTTCGTTCTTCTAAAATAGGAAACGCATTGATATGAGCTTGTGCTTTGAGAAGTAGAGCTGCTTGTTCAGCGTTAAGAGAGCGGCTATTCAGAGAGTAGGCAAATAAAATTTGCTGATAAACTAAAGATTTCTCTGAAGGCTCCTCTGTACAATCCAGTAGAGGCCTCAAGGTATCTATCATATTCTCTTTTGGCAAATCTCGCGCTAACATCTGCTTTATTTGAGCGTAAAAACAGCAAGTCGCAACATCTCTTCGCTTAAAAGAGCGTTGAAATCCCTTATCTAAAAAACGGCTAAGCTTTGTAGTAAAACGTGGATTAGACGCTATTTGCTTATCTAAATAGCTATCTTCAAACAGAAGAGCTTTAAAAAATGCTTGATAGCTCGGATCGTTGAGTTTTCTGATATTGTTTGTAAAATACGAAAGTGTGCGTACAACTTGCAGAGGCTCTTCGGAGTCGTAATCCCACATTCTTATTCCTTTATCAGCCTCAAAACCACTGCGATCGTATTTGAAATAGTCCTTAAAATTTCCAATTGTAAAATAATTAATCGATCTTAAAGCTAACAGCTCTCTTGCCTCCGGCTGAGAAAGCGCCTCAAACCCTTGTAACTCCCCTTCTGTTATATGGCTCATGTCAAAAGGGTTTGCTGTGAGATCTAATATTCTTCGTAAATCGGGATTCCTTATTTTTCCATAAGAGTGCTTCCACTGATGCTTTTTACTCGATAGCGGATGATTAAAAGCATCTTCTTGAAGAAACTGTTTTTCGTGACACCTGCCAACTTGCGAAGCTTCAGAAAGCTTAACTCCAATATCTCCTCTCTCTGAAACAGAAAATTCCAATACAGGAGCATCAAAAGGAATCTCTTTAGCGTCGCCTCTGATATGTTTTTCCAAAAGTAAATATTGACGTTTTAAAGCACAAAGTTCTGCGGGTAGTACATCCCCGGTAATATCTGTTAAAAGATGTGAGAGTTGTATAGATTCACTCTTCTCTCTTAATTCAGGATGAACACGCAACAGTTTTTCTCGGTTTTCTTCATCTTGTAAAAATCGATACGCAAATTCAGCCTCCGCTGTTGCACTGCTATTTGCTCCTAGAGGTAAATCCTTTTCTTTAAAACAGTATGAAGAGTATTTCATACGTTGCTTTGCCTGATGAAAGTAATCAAAGGCGTTATTTTTCTCTATTTTAGTCTGCCTTTCGTAAGTTTTCTCCAAGCGTGAAAAATAGTTCTCTAAGCTTGCTTTTTGAGCTCTTATTTCTGGGGAGTAAAAATTAAAATCTCCTAGAGGCCTTACATGCTCTCCTCCGTAGGAGGAGGTACCGATTAAGCGCAATGGTGAGTGCCCTGTAAGTCTTTTAATAAGCCTTCGATCGAGTTTCCAACTATGTAGCTCTGGTAGCTCGGATTGAAGAGAGAGCGCGCTTTGAATAGCGAGCCCTTTATCGAGGCAGAAGCTGTTTTTCATAAACTCTTGGTGAGATTCTGGAAGAGCGCGATAGCTCCGCAAGAGGAGCTCGCTTATCGATGCGATCGTTTGCATACATGTGCGTACATCTTCTGGATTATCAATTCCTTCCCATATCCCTTGATCTGGCAGCGGCAAATCCAGCAAGGCACTTTGGCTTGAGCGCAGCACATCTTTTAGAGCGTATTGATCTCCTTGAGCACCAAAACCGTATACTTCTGAGAGAGCAGATAAATGCGTTGTTAATTTTTCCGTAATATTTTCAGATGTAACCTCGGATCTGTTCCAACGTAAATCGAGCATAGTAGAAACTTCTACATCTTTCGACTCACCCTCCAAAGAGCCAAGCTCTTCAATTTGTAAACTACCTAAGGGCTCTGCTGGATGGCTCTCGAGAATAAGCAGTGGAGCTTCTTGAGAGTATACAGCTTGTTTTTTAGCTTTGTTAAGAGTTGAGAGAATGTCATAAGAGGTTGCGTAAGCTATTTTAAACTCTTCTTCACTAATCACATCGTCGTGAAGAGCATCTAGAGCGTCCCGCATAAAAGTCTCGCAGCTAAGCTGAAGTAAACGGCGTGCTTGTGTAGATTCGGGAGTTTGAAGGTGAAGCTGCTCTTTTTCACTTTGAAAATATGTAATTAAGGAGCGTTTTGAAATCTGGTGGGAGAAATGACGAAATTGCTGAGGCTCCATTTGCTCTGAGACCATAGCCATCAGTCCTGCCCAAGAGCATGTTCCCGAATGTTGCGGAGTTTTATACTGCTCAAGCAGATCAAAATTCTGTGTACACGGCTCTCCAAGAGCATTAAACACTCCGTTATAAAGATCTGACGCCTCCCATCGAGAAGGGAAACCATCTATTTGTTTTAAAGTATGAAGTTCCACAAGCCCTAAAAGAAAGTTTAAATCACAAAGAGTCTCTTTTTGAAGATCTTTGTATTCCAAAAAGAGCTGATATTTTTTTTCTCCATCGATTGGAATCATCGGATGAAACGTCCCTATTCCAGATCCAGAGTTGTAGACTTTAAAAGAGAAACGCCCGTTATCTTGTTTTTGAATTTTTAGATACATAGCGTGACCTTCTGGATCACCGGTCCATCCGGAGGGAAGAAGAATAGGAGTAGCGGGCTCTAAGGATGCTAATTTTTCACGTAACGCCGTTTGTATATTTTGTGCTGAATCTACAGCTATACCGCTTGATCGAAAATGCGAGCAAAACTCGAGTCCACTGCTTGTTAATGCGTTAATAAGTGAGAGGATCGCAGGGTCATACCTTCCGTCATCTTGAATAAAAGCGACTCCACACTCTTGCAAATAAGCAAGAGCTGTCTCATGACGGCCTCCTTCTAAACCTGTATGAGGAAGAAAAGTGTCTCCATGAATATGACCAAGAAGTTTTGCGCTAATACCCTTAGTTTCAATTGCTTGATCTGCTTGAGAGTAACGTGCGATATTAATCGGGGGGAGTTCGCAGCCAACAACAGCCATCTTTACAGCTCTTTTGAGAGTTT
>JBDQID010000211.1:0-4115 GCA_040264515.1 Chlamydiales bacterium | reverse complement strand
TTCAAGAAAAGCCGAAAAATTTAGACTACATCAAACTGCGATAGCACATGTGCATTAAGCCCTATCCCACGGGAAAGGCAAAACCTCCGCAAGCTCTCTGCAATCGTGACGTAACATCATCAAGCGATCAAAACCAATAGCAACACCTGCGCACTCTGGAAGCCCTTTGTCTAAAGCTTCTAAAAAAAATGTGTCTATGGGAAGGCTCTCTTTACCATACTCAATACGCTTAGAATTTGCCTCTTCAAAGCGCAACTTCTGCTCTTTGACATCTGTAAGCTCACAGTAACCATTGGCAAGCTCCACCCCTTTGAAATAAATTTCAAAACGCTCAGATGCCCATTCATCGCCGATTTGAACTTTCTTTGAAAGAGCCGCTTGCGATGCCGGATAATGCGTTAGGACAAAAAGTTCTCCATCTTGACCAAGCTGTGGCTCAATTTTATCACCCAACAGTAAATTTAAGTGATCATCCCTTCCATCAAAAGGTAGCTGCAAATAATCAATTCCCAAATAGTGCTGAAAAACCTCTCTATAACCCATCGAACGAAACTTCAAAGGGCCCAAAAACAGACAAATAAAATCAACGCTCTCTTCAATTAACTCCTCAAAAGAAAAACCCTTTCTATACCACTCCGCCATCATAAATTCTGGAGAGTGATTTTGCCCCCATTCTGCATCGCGAAACACATGAGAGAGCTGATAAATATCTGGAGCACCCTCTGCAAGCAGTCGCTTCATGCCATACTCTGGAGAAGAGTGTAAATATCGCGTATGCTTATGCGCATACTTCGCTTGAATCAAATCAATATGCGCATCGACAGACGCCTTTTGCGTTAGAAGGGGACAATCAACTTCCATAACCTCTCTTTGAAAAAAAAATGCTCTCACATCGGAGAGCATTTTTGCACGATCACGTAGTATCTTAGAATTCATTACTTAGAAACACGTGAGACATATTCAGATGTGCGAGTATCTACTTTAATCACCTCGCCCTCATCAATAAAGATCGGAATCTGTACCTTCGCACCACTTTCTGTTACAGCAGGTTTTAAAACTCGACCCGATGCCGTGTCGCCCTTAACCCCCGGATCTGTTTGTGCAATCTTCAATTCCATGAAAGTTGGAGGCTGCACAGCTACCGGCTCTCCGTTATAAATAAGGATGTCATAAACAAGATCATCGATAAGCCACTGCTCAACATCATTAATCCTATCTAAAGGAATGCTTGTCTGCTCATAAGTCGTATCATCCATAAAAATAGCTGCATCAGCCTCTTTATACAACATACGCATCTGAGTCTCTAAAATATCAGCTTGTTCTATCGATTCATTAGACTTAAACGTTTTTTCAATAACTCTTCCGGTAAGCAAATGTTTAAGTTTTGTTCTACAAAACGCTTGCCCTTTACCGGGTTTCACAAACTGATTACTAACCATCACATACGGTTGGCCGTTAATTTCAATTTTTATTCCCGATTTAAAATCGTTTGCACTGATCTTTGCCACTTGTAGCCTCACTAGTTTTTTATCTTAAAAGACAAAAGAGAATAACGAATTACCTATCGATCTGTCCAGTCCTACCTTGCTAAAGAGTGCAATAAAGAGGGCATAAAGCTCTCTACTAAGAGCTGTTGCATCTCTTTTCGCGCCTTTTGCAACTCATCTTCTCTCCATCCATTTCCCAAAAGAGAATAACTGTTCTCCTCCATAGCGCTAAGAACGGCCGAATCTGGTAATAAAATTCTCTTCAATATATCCGATGACATATGAGCAATTGAAATGGTTCCCTGATGCAAAAAGCCGTGTTTTGTTTGACGTTGAGCCGCACCTCCAATCTTCTTCCCCGCTATCATCACATCGTACTTCGTAGGCCTCGCCATGCAAAAACTCTTACAAGCGGCATCTCTTGCTGCAATCTCTGTTGGCATCAAAACAGGCTGTACTTTATCTCCCAAAAACTTCTTTACAGCTTTTTTCACAAAATTATTCACAAACGCATAATTTTCTAGTGTGTTCTGTGAGTAGCAGAATAGAGTAGAAGGAACAAGAACCGAAAAAGCAAAATCTGAAAGATGAAACGTAATACCACCTCCAGTCGGACGACGAGCCAGAGAAATATTAGATCCCATCAAAGCATCTTTATCCAAAAACTTGAAAGGATCAGTAAAGTAGCCGTAAGTGGCAGAAGGCTCTTTAAAAGAATAAAAATGCAAAACAGGCTCTTTCATCGATGGCAATGATTGTAATAATTCATAGTCAAGACGCATATTTGCTTCTGCACTTGCAAAACCTGTATCAAGAATTTTCCACATTCTACTACTCCAAAAAAAGCCGTTTAAATGCTTTTAGATTAGCAGAAAGAAGGAATAATAAAGGAGAGATATTTCTATGCCCCAAATCAATAGAGCTGATGGAATTTCATTAGAAACTACTATAACTAACAGAGCAGATGTTGCAAGTCACCACGCTTCACCGCCACTGAGCTCTGCTTTTAGAGCCGATCAACGCCCACTGCAATTAAATCCAAGAGCACGTATTAACCAAGACCTAAGAGCTGCTGTTCATTATTTTTCAACAGTTCAAACTCGAATACCTCCAATAATAAACAAAATATTAAAGGTAATCTCCTGTATCGTCACCTCTGCAGGCCTTGCAGTGATTATCCCAGCTGCCCTTCACCTACCCTTTGCTATTTTAAATACAACGCTTTTCCAGATTCAACTTACAGAAATGACCTCAGCTGCCCTTATTCAATCCATCCTAACAGAAATAGCACCAGATATCTCTATTTTGATCGGAGGGCTTATTTTACTTAGCATAGGAAGCGAAATAAGCTCTTTTGCCGATACACTCATCGAACATGAAGACGACGACCAAGACAGTAATATGAGCATGAATACAACAATGAATATGCTAAGCTTTGCCCTACCCACATTCCTTCGACTCTTTAGCCCAACTACCCCCACACCAATAACGACAGCAAACAACTAACGAAGCTTGGTAGAAAAATCACGCAAAATCAACCTCTATATAAGCTTTGCAACTCTCAGAGGCAAAAAAAAAGCCTCCCAACTGACAAGGTTGGAAGGCGTAAGCTTAAACAGGGAGTGTGTCGGTGTAGTCGTTAGCTAGCTTTTTGCTTCTTAGATTTGTTCTCAATATAACTTCCGCGATACTCAGAGACGCTGTCAATGTGGATAACCCATGCAGCACCTTTGCGAGTAGACTTAAGCATTCCTGAACGCAAAGCGTAATAAATCTTCTGAGCAGGTACACCTAAAATTTTTGCGACTTGGTTAACAGAGTGAAATCCTTCTTTATTGTCAAAGAGGAGGCCTCCGTCAAACATTGATTTAGAACGTGAATATTTATTGCGACGATACTCTTCTAGATCATCAACGTGAATTGTCCAGCGAGTCTTATCTTTTATTGCTTTCAATTTTTTTTGTTTGATTGCAACATAGATAGCTTGACGAGTGACATTATTCATCTTAGCCGCTTCTGTTATTGAAATGACCTTCTTCTCTTGAGTCTCCTGAGAATTGGACATAGTTACACCTCCGTGTTATTGTTTATAAAATTGTGTTCTTTTTACAATTTGTTAGTTTTTTTCTAAATCAAGGGATAAATTATAAGGTAACAGATAATTTTACACAAGAGCTTTCCTAAAAAAATTTTCATTTTTATTAGATTGAACTCTATAAGAACCAACATGAAAAGAATATTTGTAGATAAAAACCCCTTCTGAAGTTATTCTGAGAGAAAAAGAAGCAATATTCATTTAGTTTTTTGAGGCTACAATGCTCTATAGATATCTCTTAACTCTTTTTATCTTTTTCTCACCTTTTGTTGTTGAAGCCAAGCTTCCACAAATCGGAACACACGATGTCATGACAAAAGTTAAAGAAATTCTTCAAGCTCACGCTACCTACAAAGAACTCTCTACAACCCTCATAGAACGCACGCTACAAAACTACCTCGAAGAACTCGATCCTGCAAAAACCTATTTTACAGAACCCGAAATCTCCCAATGGCTCAACCCCACAGAGGATACAACCCGTAAAACACTCTCTAATTTTCTTGCCCACGACTTCTCTGTATTTTTCTCCATTC
>JBDQID010000210.1:0-4116 GCA_040264515.1 Chlamydiales bacterium | reverse complement strand
TGTTGATACTGGTACTGCTGGTGTTGGTGTTGATACTGGTACTGCTGGTGTTGGTGCTGGTACTGCTGGTGTTGGTGTTGATACTGGTACTGCTGGTGTTGGTGCTGGTACTGCTGGTGTTGGTGCTGGTACTGCTGGTGTTGGTGCTGGTACTGCTGGTGTTGGTGTTGATACTGGTACTGCTGGTGTTGGTGCTGGTACTGCTGGTGCCTTAGCTTTGGCATCGAAGCCCCAAGCTGGATTAATAAGCGCAGGAATACAATGAAAGAAGTGATAGACGAAAGAGCGGATAGCCTTACCGACAGCACTAAAATGATTTTTAACAACTCTATTTCTTAATGTGTGTTGATCTTTATTAAACTCAACTACATTTCTCATTCTTTTAGTAACAGCAAGAAACAAATGACCGACTACATCCAAAACAGGAATAACAACAGCTGGAATTGCAGCTGCACGTCCAACAAAAAAACGAGTAATTTTTCTTCCGACAAACTCTTTACCCTGGGGCGCAACAAAATTAAGTGAAACTGAATTATAATACTTATCTGATAATAAAACAGGTGACGTCATGATAAAAAAACCTCTATATTTAAAACTAAAAACAGTAAAATTAAATTAAAAAGGTTTCATTATACAATAAACAATCAATAGCAACAAGAAAAAAGTATTACTTAGTAAAAAAAAGCATCTCCTTTAAAATGCGCCCATAACTTATTAAAGGTCTTTTCTGGAGCCCATGCACATCCAAGAGCAACACCTGGCTTAACAGTGCCGTGAAAATCAGAACCCCCAGTAACAAAAAAACCCTTTTCAGAAGCTATCTCAAGCCACTTTAAATTTCTAACGAAGTTAAAACGCGAATAATACCCTTCAATTCCATCAAACGGCATTTCAAGAAGCTCTCCCACAACCGATTGCTGCTTGATCAGATGCGGGTGTGCTAGCACCGCAAAACCCCCAGCTTCATGAATCACCTCAACAACATCTCTTGCCGAGCGCCTTTTAGCCGGAACATAACACGGTTTTCCATCTCCAATATACTTATTAAAAGCGTCTTGTAACGTATAAACATACCCTTTATTCAATAAAACTTGCGCGATATGTGGCCTGCCAACAACCACTCTTTCGTCCGACATAAGCTCCTCTTCCGCAATTTCCATACCTCTTTCACGTAATCTCACGAGAATTTCGCAATTCCTCTCTCTACGACTTTCGACTTGCTCTAAACAAAACGCTTGAATAAGTGGATGGTCCGGACGAAAAGCGTATGCAAGAATATGAATGCTTGCTCTACCGTGAACGGTTGAAAGCTCTGAGCCTGAAAGCAGAGCAAGCCCTTTTTCTTTGGCGTATTGCTCTGCTAAAAAATAACCTTCAACAGTGTCGTGGTCTGTAATTGCAAGTGCTGATAAACCCAAAGAAAGAGCAAGATCAACAAGCTCTTTGGGAGTTACCGTTCCGTCTGAACAAGTCGAATGACAATGCAAATCTGCACGAAATTCCATTACGACTCTCCCTTTGACATCAAACGCACTTCCTCTTCAAGCAAAAAACCCGTCCGCTCTTTTACTCGCTCTTTTACAAGCTCAATCAGAGCAATCACATCTTCTGATGTTGCACCGTTTTGATTGATAATAAAATTACCGTGCTTTGAAGAGACCGCAGCACCACCAACGGAGAGACCCTTAAGACCTGCTTGCTCAATAAGGCGACCTGCAGCATCACCTTTTGGATTGCGAAAGGCGCAACCAGCAGAAGCGTCGGAGTACGGTTGTGTATTTGTTCGGTAATGAATGAGTTTTTTTTGACGATCTCTTGCATCCGATGAAGAATCCAAAGAAAACGTTGCCGAGATAATTGCGCCTTTCATTTTTTGAAAAGAGGAATACCTATAAGAAAACTCCAACTTTTCCTTTTTAAAAGTAAAAAGCTCACCTTCATCAGTTAAATAATCCACCTCTACAAGAGAATCAACAGTCTCTCTGCCATTAGCCCCTGCATTCATAAAAATAGCACCCCCCACACTTCCAGGAATACCAGAGGCAAATTCAAGCCCTGCCCAACCAGCTTTAGCTGTCTTAGTTCCAAGTAACGAGAAATTATAGCCAGCACCTGCAGTATGAAGCTCTTCATTCGAAGAGTAAAAATCTATTTTATTGACGATAACAACGCCTGAAAAACCACTGTCTGAAAAAAGAGCGTTCGAGCCACGCCCCAATATTAGATAGGGTAATTTTTCTAAGTGAGAGAATTGAATTGCCTCTTTAACTTCGTCCACACTGCGTACAACAATTAAGTAACGAGCGGGGCCTCCAATTTTCAAAGTGCAATATTTAGAAAGAGCAATATCTCTTTTAAGAACCAATCCCCTTTTCTTCATTAATTTCCCCGTTTTCCTTTTGATAAAGATGGTCTAAAATGGCATTCACAAAAGATGCAGCTTCAGTTGTACTAAATTTCCTAGAAAGACGCAAAGCTTCTGCGATAGCAACTTTTGGAGGAGTTGAAGGGTCAAACTTCATCTCATACACCGCCAAACGAAGAATATTCCGCTCGACTGCTTGAATTCTTTCAAGGCGATATGATTCAGACGCTTCGCTAATATGAGCATCGATTTCCGAAAGATGAGCCTGAACACCGCGAACAGCCTGCAGTGCCTCGACTGTTGATCTGCGAGTAACAGAAAACTCTCCCATAACGAAGGGAACCACAATTTCCTCATCCACACCAGAGAGGTCCTCGCAATATAAAAGCTGTAATACAATTTCTCTAAACTTTTTCTTCGGAAGCGCCATCAATATCCCAATGCAATATAATAAAAAACGAGAATAGTTTAACATAAACCAATATTTTACTTCCAGACATAGTATAATTTGGGGCTATCACTAAAAGCTGAGATTTTGAGTGGTTTTTAAATCTCATTTAAAAACCAAAGCAAAGACCTGACACTTTGATCCAGTACCACACATGCGTAGTAGAAACATCAGAAATTCTAATTAACGTCAGTTCGATCCTTAATCTGATACTAGTTAATGGTTTATGACAATCGCTTTTAGACCACGATAGTGGCCGTTTCTCTCTTTAACCCAGCACTTTACTGCTGGGCCGGGATAATAAGAACCGTGTACCGCGGCAGTGGCACCTCTCTTCTTTTTTAACTTTGAGATCCTGAGAGATGCCACTACCGTGGCATAGATTTCTTTCTATCTTTCCCAGCACTAAAATGCTGGGCTAAAGAAAGATGTAACCACTACCGTGGTCTAAAAACTATTTCTATAAATCACAAAACAGGGTTGAATTAAGAGTCGAGCCCACGCTAATTACAAGCAGCTCCCACTACTACTTTGCACTTGCCAAAGCATTCTGAGCTGCCAAAGGTAACCATTTCATTTGTTTGGGGCTTATTCCTTTCCACTTTCTAGCATACTTACTCTTTGCAAAAAAGAGCCACTTATCTCTAGGTATTTTAAGCAAAATAGAGCCTTTCCCCTTACTAAATACAGCATACTGCCGCTTACTCCTAGGGTTACGATTAAAATACCGTTTTAAATCAAGCATCTCCTGAGAACATTGCTTCTCAAAAAGAGAAGATCTAATCTTGTTACGCAAGGCTACATTTTCAAATCGATTAATACTACGAAAAAGGCGTTGAATCGTTACTACTGCCTCATCTTCTGAAAGAGCTTCTTGGACTTTAGTTTCAGCTTGAACTAAAGGTTCTGCTGCTGGATTTTCAGGACTATTTTTCAACAAAAGCATTGGAGGTTTAGGAGCTGCTGCTTCTTTAGATCTTTCAATAATTCTTTCGTAGATTTCGCGTTCTTCTGAGGTTAAAGACAAAGACCTAGGAACCGAGCGACCTAAAATATTTCGATAATGTGAAAATCCACCGGTTGCAAATCCTAATGGACTGAATGCTACAGACGCCATGCCTGCTGTTGCAACTGAAGTCTCTTTTGCCACCTCCTGCTTACGAGTGGCAAATCCTCTAGATGGATTTTCAGGACTATTTTTCAGCAAAAGCATTGGAGGTTTAGGAGCTGCTGCTTCTTTAGATCTTTCAATAATTCTTTCGTAGATTTCGCGTTCTTCTGAGGTTAAAGACAAAGACCTAGG
>JBDQID010000209.1:0-4143 GCA_040264515.1 Chlamydiales bacterium | reverse complement strand
TGATGATGTCAAACTTGTAAACTTTCAATCAACGGAATACAAAACTCTTGACGCCGAGGGCAAAGAAACAACCGTTTTTTCAGGATCGCGCTCCGGATCTGTGTGTGAATTTGATCAAAAAGATAAAGACGCTCGAAAAGCAGCAAACAAAAAGATGGCTCTAGAGCTTTTAATCCATAAAGCAAAAAGTCGACTTGAGCGTGAGAGTGAAAGCACTCTTAAAGATTATGCGGCAACAGAGCTAGAGTACCCTGTACCTGTTCAGATAACGAGTTTAATGACCCTTGATAAGATGAGAACAAAACTGTTCAAAGGGTGTAACGGACATAACGAGCGTCAGCAGTTTATTGAAGAAGCTGAAGCGTTTGAATCACTAGAAGGGCATGTTGAAACGATTGCAATCAATGGCAGAGAGGTAAAAGTTAAGTTTGATATTCGCCTTTGGAATTTTGGAGTGAACAAACTAGCTTTCGGAGACCAATCGATCTTTTTACCTAAAATGGGAAGAGATTTTGAAGACAAATACAACAAAAAAGCGATGGAAAAGCTTTCTGGAAAAGTTAAAAAATCATTAGAATATAAGTGTGATACAAGAGAGAATCATAGGAATGATCTTAATCGTACTATAAAGGATAAAGAACTTCAAGTGAAAGTTGAAAAGATGCGTGTTTATGAGCTCACCATGAAAAACTATAAAAAAAATGGGTATAAGTGTTCCTACAATTGGGTAAAAAATAAATTCGACAAGTTAAAGGCAGAGTTAGATCCACAATTGAGTGCAATTGAAGATGCTATTGCTAATATGGACCAACTGCTCAAGAAAAAACACACTTTAAGAGCAGAGATTGACGCACTTCTTAAGCGCGGAAAGCAGACGGATCTAACAACACGTAAAAAAATTCAAGAATATACGGAAGCTGCAACAGAACTTTCTATAGCAATAGAGCAGAACAAGCATTTACATTATGCAAAAGTGTTGGAGGAAGAAGAGGATATAAGAGATTTGTACACGGATGTCAAAGAGCTCTATGAGAGCAAGATGTATAAAAGTGTAGATAAGATGTTTGGTAATCGCTACGCTTTGGTAGCAGCACTCCAATTGTTATCCAATGAAATTAATGAAAATCCACATTACCACTGTAAGAGCGGTCGGGATCGCACAGCTGGAACAGATATCGAAGTTAAGGTTAAGTGCGAGATGAAGCGACGAAAGGGACGATTTCCATCTTATTTCGAGCACGGAAGCGATGAAGAGAATTTGGTTCGGCGTGAAATAAGACTGAAATCCGGTAATATAGATAAAGCTGCAAAACGTACTTTCGGAGGTCCAGGACTCAAGAATAAAAATTGCGCAATCCCCGATGATAAAGATCCCGTTATCTCGAAAAGAATTAAATTGATTGAGCGAGGCGTGATGTCTTGCTACTTAAAGAAAGTGCCCTTCTCTTTTTACCGTAACTTACTAAGACCCATCGGACGTTTCTTTGCTCGTTTATGTAAAAGTCTTAAACGTAAAAAAACTGTGGTTTCAGATGCCGTTAAACCAGGTAGAAAAGGGTGTGAGCAATTATCAGAATTGTCATATACGAGAGCTGATAAAGCAAGCTTTACGCCGATGCCTATTATGACATCTGAGGAGTTTGAAAAATCAAAGGCAAAGAGGCGTGTTAAAACTTCAGATTTCGTAGCTCCAGGTGTTGCATTAGAGAAGGGAGGTTTTCATCCAGAGCCGGTTAAGACAGTTGAAGAGATGCTTAAAGACAGCGGTTTTCAGCCAATGCCAATTGTGAGATTAGAGGAATTTGGTAGAACAGCAGAGGTTGCTTAAGCTGTTAAATGTAAATAAAATAAAGTTGAGTTTACGTTAGCGTAGCCATTCAATGCTTTGTTTGATAACTTTTTGAGAAACAAGAATTGTAAGATGGCCCTCGTCTTCAATGACTCGGTTCTTACCCGTATTGCGCTCTAAAAGAGCGGAATCCCAGGGGACAATGATGTTGTCGAGCTTACTTGCAAGATGACAGTACGAGATCTTAGAGTGTGCTATCTTATATCTAAGAGCCGATAAAAAGGCAGTTTCGGGTCCCATTTCTTCCACATTTTCTCCATAGCCAAGCGCTGCGAGCCGTGTGCCGTGTAGTGGACTACCGAGCGTGATAATGCGCTGGACTTTTCCTTCAGGTGCTAAGTTTTCTGCATAAAAACTGCTAACAAGACCTCCCATTGAATGACCGATCAAAAACAACTCCTTACAGCCAGTCTCCTTTTCAATGCTCTCAGCTTTGCGTTGAACCTGGTCGCTAAGTCTTTTAATGGAGCTGAATGGAGGAAATAGGGTGATTGTATACACAGGACCCAAATCGGCATTTTCGAGCTTTTTCTTAAACCAGAGCCACGCTGTGCTGTTTTGGAGGTAGCCGTGGATTAGGAGAATGGGTGTTTTATCCGAGCGCTTTATGCGTTTAGGGAGGAGAAGTAAAAGGGTGCTGGGAATAACGAGTAGTGTGAGACCGGATTCGATGATAAATGATTTAAGCAGTGATCTAAAAGCAGGAGAGTTCTCTCCTCGCATCGATGCCAAGCGCAGTTCAATCCACGCGATGATATGGCTGAGAAGGGTGTGAAGGGCGGAAAGTATAAAAATAGAGATAAAAATCCATTTAATAACGGAAAGCATATCTTCAGTTCCTCTGCTTTGTACAGTTTTTAATAACTCCCCTTAGTAAACTATGTTTTCTTTTTGTGGTAAACCCTTTATACTCTCTTTTTTTTACTTCAAGGAGACCTCTCAGATGTACTTAACTCGTTACTTGTTCACCCTAATTTGCGGGGGACTTATCGCACATTCACTTCACGCTGCACCCACGGATGTTTTAGGTATCGGCGGTGCTGGTATAGATTACTACTTTACTATTAACGATAAAGAGCTCGATTCTATCGAAGGTGAAAAGGGCGGCTCTTTGCACGTAACGCAAGACGCTTTTTGCTCTCTTATTGATAACAACGCCAAACACATGTGTGCGATGACAACAGGGGGCAGCTGCGCTAATGTAATGAAAGGCCTCGCTAACTTAAAAGTGAAAGCTGAGATGTTTGGAAAGGTTGGAGAAGATGAAGAAGCCGACTTTTTAAGAAAAAAAATGGATAAGATAGGATTAGATCACTGCCTGATACCGTGCGAATGTCCAACGCAAAGAGTGTGTTGTTTCATTACCCCAGACGGACAACGAACTATGCGTTGCTTGATTGGTGCAGGGGGAGAGCTTAATGAAACAGATATAGAGGCGGATCTCTTTAGAAATAAGCGGCTCGTACACATTGAAGGATATGCTCTTTTCAATAACGACTTGGTAGAAGAGAGCTTGCTACAAGCAAAGCGCGCGAACGCTTTAGTCTCGTTTGATATGGGCTGCACTTTTTTAGCGAAAGAATTCCGAGATAAAGTGTTGAATCAGTTATTGAAAAACATCGATATATTTTTTCTTAATAGTGACGAGGCAGTAGAGCTCACAGCTCTTAAAACAGCGAAAGAGGCGTGCCACTTTTTGCAGCAGCACTGCTCGATAGTTGTTGTTTGTGACGGAGAAAATGGATGCTGGATTGGTAGTTCTCAGTTTGCTGATTCACCGTACTACTGCAAAACAACTCCGATTGATTCTCCGGCGGATACAACAGGAGCTGGAGACTTCTTTGCTAGCGGCTTTTTGTACGCCTATTTGAAAGGATATCCCCTGGATGTTTGTGGTCGCTGTGGTAACGCTGTTGGGCACTCCATTGTACAAGTCACAGGAACAGACCTCTCACATATGGAGTGGAAAGGTCTAAAGCGCAAGCTCGATAACATGGCCCCCATGATCATGGCAAAAGCTTCCTAGTGTTCTGTCAACCTAACATAGATTTCTGATATTTAGTGCTATGTGCAGGTCGTACTACTATTAACGTCGTTCGACTCTTAATTCGGTCCTGGTTAATGGCTTATGACAATTGTTTCTAGACCACGGTAGTGGTCGCACCTCTCTTTAGCCCAGCACTAAAGTGCTTAGCATTACCCACATCTTTAATTAGGTAAAAACAGTTTAGACCACCTTTAAAATGGCTTTTTTTGAAAGAAAGTATGTCATAGACACTTATAAACGATAATTA
>JBDQID010000208.1:0-4148 GCA_040264515.1 Chlamydiales bacterium | reverse complement strand
TTCTTCAACCATCTTTCCAGCCGTCTCCATTGCTCGGAGCAGATTGTTTTCATTATATGTGGGTGGGGGCTTGGTTTTACCTTCTTTGAGTGACGGAGTGTGAGTTCCCTCCATCCCTTTCTCAAGCGCTGGCAGCGGAGGCTCTTCGTTTTTTTTCTTCGGGAAAAGCACCGTCCAGCCAGGGTTCTTAATTACCGTGCCGTTTGCGCGAAAACGCACCTTGTTGGACTCACCTTCAATTGTTGTGATTTCTTTTTCGCAAGGTGGATAAAAAGCTGCGATCAGAGACGTGACAATAGCGTCGTAGACGTATAACGCATTACCGGAAAGGTGAGCTGGTTTTCCTGTTGGGATAATAGCGTGGTGGTCAGTTACTTTTTTATCGTTGATAATGCGACTTGTAAAGGGGAGGCTGTCGAGATTCAATGGGGCGATCTGTTCTGCTTTAATAGAGCGCAGCTGACCCAAAATACGGGGGAGTTGGCCCTTCATGTCATTGCTTAAAAAGCGAGAATCCGTTCTAGGATAGGTAATCAGCTTGCTCTCATAGAGGGATTGCGCAAGAGTCAATGTTTCTGCAGCCGATAGTGAGTGCCGTTTGTTCATCTCGCGCTGAAGAGTTGTCAAATCATAGAGATACGGTTGTAGCTCGCGCTCTTTTTTACTTTTTATTCCGGTGATGAGAAATGGATGGCCTTGAACTTTTGCAAGAAGGGCATCAGCTTCCTCCTTTTTCTCAAATCGATCCCCTTTACACTTAAAAGTCACTTTCTTGAATTTTGTTATCAATTCCCAAAACGGCTTTGGCTCAAAATAGCGGATTTCATCGTCGCGGTGCACAATCAGGTTCAGAACCGGAGTCTGTACCCGGCCTATTGTCCACAAAACACCTCTCCCAAAACGCACTGTGAAGTTTCGCGTGGCATTAAGCCCGACGATCCAATCGGCCTCAGCACGACATTTAGCCGCAGCATAGAGAGGGTTGTAGTCACTTCCTGGGCGAATGTTAGCAAAGGCTGCACGGATGGATTCGTCTGTTAAGGAGCTGAGCCACAATCGTGTATGCGGCCTATTTGCGCATCCAGAGTGCTGCAGGATATTGCGGAAAATAAGCTCCCCTTCACGACCGGCATCCGTTGCGCAAATGATTTCATTCGCCCGATTGAAAAGAGTTTTTACAACAGAGAACTGCCTGCGGGCACCGGAATCACCAACGAGTTTTAATTGAAACTGCGCTGGAACAAAGGGGAGAGTCTCTAGTGCCCATCGCTTTAGCGATGGATCGTACTCATGTGGCTCTTTGAGGCCCACAAGATGGCCAAAAGCCCAGGTTACTTGATAGCCATTTCCTTCAAAATAACCGTCTCTTTTCGATGCAGCACCAAGAAAACGGGCGATATCTTTTGCAACCGATGGTTTTTCTGTAAGGATGACTTTCATAGATTAAAGCTTTCAAGGTGATTTGTGGAGATGAATGAGTATAGCAGATTAAAAGATTAATCTCTTGAAATTTAATAGCTAAACAAGGCAATTTCCTTCCAAAATGAAATTTTAAAAAAGGTGAGAAATATGACCTATACATGGGAAACAGTAAAAGAATTCGAAGATATTAAATTTGAATTTTTCGAAGGTATCGCAAAAATCACAATCAATAGACCACACGTACACAACGCTTTTCGCCCATTAACCGTTCAAGAAATGGTTCAAGCGCTTGATATTGCACGTAATGATACGCGAGTTGGCGTGATTGTTTTGACGGGAGAGGGAGAAAAAGCGTTCTGTTCTGGTGGCGATCAGAAAATCCGGGGCGATTCTGGGTATAAGGATGCAGAAGGTGTTCACAGATTAAACGTCTTAGATTTTCAACGCGATATCCGTAGCTGCCCAAAACCTGTGATTGCAGCTGTTGCGGGTTGGTCGATTGGTGGAGGACATGTTCTACACCTCGTATGTGACCTAACGATTGCTGCTGAAAATGCCGTTTTTGGTCAGACAGGCCCGAAAGTAGGCTCGTTTGATGGTGGTTTTGGTGCGAGTTACATGGCGCGTATTGTTGGACAGAAAAAAGCACGCGAAATTTGGTATCTCTGCCGTCAGTACTCAGCACAAGAGGCTCTTGATATGGGACTCATTAACACTGTTGTTCCTGTTGAAAAACTCGAAGAAGAGACCGTGAAGTGGTGCAAAGAAATCCTTCAACACTCAAGTCTTGCCATCCGCTGCCTGAAGTCAGCCTTTAACGCGGATTGCGACGGACAAGCTGGCCTGCAAGAGATGGCGGGTAACGCAACACTTCTGTACTACATGACAGAAGAGGCACAAGAAGGACGCAACGCTTTTGTTGAAAAGCGCAAACCGGACTTTGCTCAGTTTGTAAGGCATCCGTAAGATGTTACGCACAGCGCTTCTGGCAATACGCCCGAAAACACTTGCAGCATCGATCGCTCCTGTAGTGATTGGAGGTAGTATGGGAGGGCTCGAGCATCTCCCATCTCTCTTTGCATGCTTACTTTTCGCTCTTTTAATACAGGTTGGAACAAATCTTACGAATGATTACTGTGACTTTTTTAAAGGCGCAGACACTGAAGAGCGTATAGGACCTACAAGAGTGATGCAAGCAGGGCTTGTAAATGCTGAAACGTTGCAAAAAGCAATTACGGCAGTTTTTCTTGCAGCTTTCGTTGTTGGTTTCTTTTTGACGTTGCGTGGGGGGTGGCAAATGATGTTAATTACCATCCTCTCCATAACATCTGGTATTCTATACACCGCAGGACCGCTCTCCCTTGGTTACTTAGGGCTCGGCGATCTTTTTGTTTTGATTTTTTTTGGTCCGGTTGCTGTTGCGGGGACCTATTATTTACAGCGCTTGGAAATTTCGTATGAGGCTATTGCTAACGGATTTGCGGTTGGTCTCATCTCCACTGCAATACTCGCTGTTAATAATTTACGCGATATTGAAGGGGATGCTAAGTGTGGAAAGCGCACCTTAGCAGTGCGTTTTGGAAGGGGGTTTGTTCGTATGGAATACCTTGCATGTTTTGTTATTGCATGCGCAATTCCTTTTTATGTATCAACATCGCTTTTACCAGCTCTTACTTTGCTTTTTGCTATTCCAACTATCCGGACAGTTTTTACAACTCGTGATGGTCCAGCACTTAATAACGCTCTTACCGTGACAGGAAAGCTACTTTTGCTCTATACTATCCTTTTTTCAATTGGGATTTATTTAAAATAGGATAGTAATAATGGCGAGTTATGTTTCTTCTGAGCGTGAATTGGAACCTGTAGTTTCAAGTGGTTTTTGTGATTATCGGACGATAAGTGGTAGCTCCGTTGATGAACAAATCCAAAATAATTTTTCTGAGCGTACCGATTGTGCAAGTAAAAAAGCTTTTCGCATAATTGGTTGGACAGCCACCGGTACGACACTATTTGCTGCAGGTGCAGCGTTGACATGGTTTTGTATTACAGATGACGTTTTTAAGCGAGGTAATATAAATGATGATATGATCGCAATTCTAGGTCGATGCCTCGGTTCTGCTGTTGGGATTGGAATTGCTCTAGGAAACGCGACACTCTCAGCATACAAAGTAAAAACAATCTGCTTGGAAAACAAAACAACTGCTAAGGAAGACGAAGAGGACGAGTATTATAGAATCTCAGACATACTTGGAAAATCCCCACTCTCTGAGGGGCATACCGTAATAAACGTTCAAGGTCATCGCTAGAGTATACCACACTCTATGACCAAGTGTGGTATAAGTAGCGTGCCAACAACAGCTCGGTCTCGAATTCAGACAGACGATGAGATTACTTAAGACTGTACGATTAATGACAAGGGTAACACTTTTGTACACTGACATCGGTAAATAATACACTGACATAGGTAATACTTTTTGGGTAAATAACGTCTTAAATACATAATTTTCTTTGGCTTCGACAATGAAATTTTGCGGCGTAGCACGCAAATTTTATTGTCGGAGCCGAGCAGCCTTTCCGAGCGCTCGGCGCGGGCAACGACAAATAAAACCTCCTCCTCTTTTATCTTTTTATATGAGGGAAAGGCTACGAGAATCATTGTGGTAATGTTTGTAATCTGCCGTAGAGCAGATTATGAATATTTCCATTATCTACACTAACGTTATATA
>JBDQID010000207.1:0-4156 GCA_040264515.1 Chlamydiales bacterium | reverse complement strand
GTTATCAAGGTAGTACAGAAGAGAAAGTTGAGCTCTCTAATACAAAAACAGAGAATATTGAAAAGCGCGTACTAGAGCTTCAAAAAAAAGCACGTGTAGCTCGTATCAAAGCTCGACGTAGTGAAAGAGAGGCCGACCGCATCCAGTTTATTGATCTTTCTCAATATCGCAAACTGCGCCAAGAAGAGAGAGCGCATAGAGAAGATTGTAAAGCATTTGCTAGAGAAGCAGAACAGCTTCATTTGAAAAAACAGCGCATGCTACATCGTCTAGAAAAAGATGCGGAGTCAACGTCTTCGAACTAAAAAAACTTAAGATCAGTATTTTATACCAAGATTGGCCATAGTTTTGGATTTTTTGCTATGAGATTGCGCTTTTTGCTCGTACCTGTGGAGCGCTTGTGCAATAGGCCGTAAGCGTTACATAAGGATAGAGAATAATTGATAGAGCACTAGGTATAAGAATTGTCCTTAAGGAAGAAGGGCAAAACACATTAGCATAATCAGTGTAGGAAGTGATGCTGCAAAGAAAAGTGAAAATGGTGAAATACCATCACCAAAATACTTCTGAAGTAGCACCTGGCCCGCAGGGTTTGGAGCATTGGCAAGGACTGTAAGGCCCCCCCCTGTTACGGCTCCTGCAACAACAGCGTACTTCAATGGATCGGTAAAGCCTGGCACAAGAGTTGTTAGATAGGTAATTACGGCGTTGTCATTGAATGCCGTTAAAATAGTCGCAATACCCATCAGAGATGTTGCTCCAAGATGAGAGAGAATCGGCTGGATCCACCACCCTTGGAGGCCTCCGTGAATGACTAAACCCGCTAAAAAGAATCCAACGAGAACTGAAGGGCGAAGAGAGACTGGGTGCTGATAGGGTGCTGTTGCTTGATGAAAGCCAAGGAAGATAAGAAAGCTACCAACGAAAATTACAGGGTGATGGTTGTTAAAGACAATCCAAACAAGCATTAATAAATGGATAATTGTAATCCAAAGTGGAACAGGAGCGTCAGCAGGAAGCGCTCCTTTAACCATTACAGGTTTTTCAGCTGGAGGATGAAGTTTACTGAACTCTTTACGAAAAAGGAAAAAATAAAAGATGTTGGAAATTAAGATTCCTGTAATAGCCTTCCACCCAAAATTCATAAACATATGAGCTGTTCCCCAGTCCCACGCTCTTGCTACCATTAGTACGGGAGGTGCTGCAAAGTGTGTTAGAGTGCCCCCCACAGAGATGTTAACGAATAGAAGGCCTAATGTGGCATATTTGAAGTTGTTAGATGGGTGATACTGATAGAAGCGACTACCCAGTAAAAGAGCTCCGATAGTCATAGCTCCGGGCTCTGTAATAAGAGATCCCATGATAGGAGTAAAACTTAGAATTGTTAGCCACCAAGCTTGATGAGAGCCTTTGCCGAAGAAGTTTGCGATGACTCTTAAAATAGATTCTACAAATTTTAGAATAGGCCTTGTTGATGAAAGTGTCATGATAACAACGACAAACAAAGGTTCTGTGTAATTTTGATTGTTGATATAGGGAACTGCCACTTCCCAACCATAGAAGTAGGTGATACTCAAAAGTAGAGGGATTGCCCAAAGACCGAAAACAACTTCGACCTCACCAAAGAAGTACATGACTTCAGCGCTAAAGCTTTTATATTTATCTACTTCAACTTCGTACCCTCCAAGGTCCTCCTCTTCCTCCTCTCTTTTTTGCTTTGCAAGCTTTTTTGCTAATCTTTTACTGTGTGCAGCTTCAAACTTTTTCGATAGCTTTTTAAATTGATTTGTTGATAGAGCGTGGCATATAGCAAGAAAAAAAATAGCAAAAGCTATGAGGTTAAAGGGGTCTTTTGTGACTCGAAATAAAAGGACTTCTTGTAGAGATTCCAAGTGATCGTCTTCATAAGCTTCAAGGCTTCTAGGAAAATTGTTTGAACTACTTTTGTGTAGAGAGGCATTCGCTTGTTCTGTTCCCAAAAGGGTAAATAACAGCATTAAAACGAAAAAAGTTCTATAGATCATGTCTCATTCCCTTTTTGCGTGAGTACGTCCTTTTCTTGATCTCTCAGAGGTTAATAAAAGAGATCTTTTTATACAAAGAGTGATTTTACTGTTATTGCAGAGGTTTAAGTAGCCATTATAGTACAGACGGTAAAGAAGCACGATAGTGATTATTGCTCCTTTAATACCGTAAGAAAGAGCGATTTTCTCTCTTAAAGAAGCTTCTTTTTGATAGCAGAATGCAGGGAAGATTTTTTCCTAAGTTTGATAGGAGAGTTATAATAATTTCAGGCCATTCCATACTACCGTGAAAGCTTTCAATTAGTGGAGGCATAGAGAGGCCGACAAGGGCCATAAAAATCGCTATAATGACATTAGATATACGATTGTCTTGATGCATTATGTCTCGTATTTCGGCGTTATGAGGATAAGAGATGCTCCAAGCGATGGCAAAGGCAGGGAGAGGTACTTCAAAGTGCATTGGCATAACGATATCGGATAGAAAAGTTGTCCAAGAAAGGAATTCATAAAAGAGTGTAATAAGAGTGGAGTATAAAAGAGCCCAAAGCCAGGTGAAGGGGAGTTTAATCTAATGGAGATAACGCCACGGTAGGCAGATGAAGCAGACGATAAACAGTATAAGGCTAAATTCCCAACGAATAGCAACAAAATCCAGCTGCAGTTGCAGCAACTACATAATCCCATGTGTAACTGCTAATTTTTGATTGGAATAGCTTCAAAATCATGCTACAGTTATCAGTTATGAGAGGATTATTTTTTTTGTTAATGAGTGTTACTCTAGCAACTTCTTATAGAGGAGAGGATGAATTACATAGTTCTTTCAAAGAAAAGCCGCCGCAATTTGGTCTAAGCGTTGATATGCTAGAGAGAGCTCCGATATATTTATACAAAGTATTGTCCATGGATGATTGGGAAAAAACATGCAATACCATTCACTTATCTAATATGGATGCTAATTTCATTCATCTTTCTACAGAAGAGCAACTGAATAGAATTATAGAAAAATTTTGGGCGAATGCTACTAAATATGTTGTGTTAAAGTTAGAGGTAGTAGAACTACTAGGCGATTTGGTTTTAGAGGCTAACCCGGGTGGAACGAATAAATACTATCATTTATACAATGGTTCCATTCCTCTAACTGCTATCATTGAAATGAAAGTGTATAAGCAATAAAGGAGCTTCATCTCACAAGCTGGTTCTTTTGCTGCTTTTTGTATGATTTTGGTCCATGACTGATCCGAGGATTTTAGAGAGAAGAACTACACGGTTGGACACGCCTTACCATTTGACTACCTAAAACCAATACAACCCCGAGAAAGGTGATGTATAGGGGGAGTGGCCACGCTGTGCCGTTATGGAGTAAACTCATGCCCCATATTGCTACTGCGATTAGACTGTAGTAGGCCGCTCCAAAGATAGATCCCGCGGTACCTACCATATCTTGATAGTCTTTGAGAGCTATGCTAAGGCTGTTGGGAATAATAAGTCCCACACCGATAAAGGCCACAAGTAGTGATATCAAGATAAGAGTCATTCCTAAAATACTTAGATCAAAAAGGCCTGAGGCGTGAGTAAGAGTAAAGTTTAATCCTCCTAGAACCGTTAGATAAGATCCGCTTTGAATAAGGGTTACTGAATCCGTTTTGCCGCTGAGGCGGTAGGAAAGTCTTGCAGCTACGATGGTGGCGCTAGCAATAACAATTCCTAGAAGTCCATAGAGGCTCGGTCAGGCCGCCGTAGTCTTTAGTGCGATTGGCACGAATCAGGGCCAGCAGAGAGCTAATTTCATACGCCAGATTATCATTTCACTCTTGTGGTTCCAGCAGACGAACTTCTAGATATTCCATTGAAATAGCTCCTGTATTATTGGAATCCGGTTCCACGGTGTCTATTACACGTGGGACGGGTACATTCGCATCAACCTAACATAGAATTCTGATATTTAGTGCTATGTGCAGGTCGAACTACTATTAACGTCGTTCGACTCTTAATTCGATCCTGGTTAATGGCTTATGATACTCCTTGCTAGACCACGGTAGTGGTCGTTTCTCTCTTTAGCCCAGCACTTTAGTGCTGGGAAAGGTAGAAAAAAATCTATGCCACGGTAGTGGCATCTCTCAGGATCTCAAAGT
>JBDQID010000206.1:0-4157 GCA_040264515.1 Chlamydiales bacterium | reverse complement strand
CGCGCAAAGCGAGCATAGCAATCGGCAGGCAGATAAGCTCCGGCAATGTGTCCAAAATGAAGCGGGCCGTTTGCATAGAGTAGAGCCGAGGTAATCAATATCTTTTTTTTCATGTCGTTATTCTCCTTTGGGCTTTTGCACGACTAAAACTTTGAGGTCTGTAAGTGGGACGCGCTGCCATCCCACTAAAACAGCCGTTATAACATCTGCATAAAAAGCTTCTGAATGAGAAGCCCCCTGGACAGTACGAAAAGCCTCGATTGAGACATGTTTGTCTAAGATTCGCTCTTGTTCAGCACGGCTTAGAGTCGTCCACTCAACAAAAGAGCCTTTATAACGCTTTGTGATATAGTCCCTGGGAAGAACTACAATTCCACGATTATTAACAACATTAGAAAACAGAGCGCCACTGCGTTTGCAGAGAGCGGCTTTCGTTGTATCAAAAGTTAGATTCTCAGGTTGCGGTAAACTTTCCATGAAGTCATGGGTAGCACGTACTGCAGTGTAAGAGAGGTTTTCTCCTATAAGCATCTCCTCTCCTGTAAAGGGAGAGAGCGATCCTGGCCTGTTTGTCAGCCACCAACCGCCCCAGAAGAAGGCTGCGATGCCTCCCCCAAAAAGAAGCATCCCTAAAACAAAAAAAAAGGTTACTGCAACCCCAATTTCTTCAAATCCAGAATAGTCAACGACAACCTGAGCTATCACTTGTTAATCAGTTTTGTTCTGACTTATTGATGCAAGCTTCTATCACTGAGTTTTCTGCCGAAGATTCTCCGTTTTGAAAACCAGTAATATCATTCAGCTTATCTTTATCGTTTAATATCTCTAAGAGAACCCAAAAAGCTGGATTTTGGACATCTGTAGGAACGATGCACTCCCTTCCTGAATCAATAACTCCCTTTGCTAATTTAATAGCGTAATTAACTAGCTCAAAATTACTAGAAAACTTTTCACTCAATTTCTGAGTAGTTAACGAACTTTTTTCCGAAGCCATTTAATTTATACTCCTTAAGAAGGTTTAATTTTGTGTTCTTCTGCGATAATAATGCTTTTAAGTGCTTGATACGCCGTCTGAAGATCATCGTTGACAATGCAGTAGTCGTAATTGCCAATCAAAGCCATTTCATGCTTAGCACGAGCTAATCGCTTTTCCAATGTTTCTGGCGTCTCAGTGCTTCTGCGACGCAGACGCGTTTCTAGCTCACCGCAATTTTTATTTTTATTTCTCCACCGTCATACGGTGAGCTCATCCTTCATCAGCTGAAGGGCTCCTTGTGTGTCAATAATAAGCATAACGTGAAAGCCCTTCTCTATCTGAGAAAATATCTCTGATTTCGAGGTTCCGTAATAATTATCATACAATTTGACGTGCTCTAAAAAATCACCGTTTTCGATCTTTTCTTCAAATTCATGAGGGGTCAGAAAATTATAATGCTCTCCTGGATTCTCTCCGGAGCGCGGAGAACGAGTTGTAGTGGTAACACTTCTTTTAACACAAGAAAACTCTTCGGTGAGTTTTTCTCCTAAAGTCGTCTTACCAGTGCCCGCAGGAGCACTCATTACAATCAACATTCCTCTATCTTTGTTACCTAAAAGTTTCACTTACAGATTACTCAACATTTTGAAGTTGTTCACGAATTTTTTCCAACTCACTCTTCACATCAACAACGGCATGAGTCACCTTTACATCTGAGGACTTCGAGCCGATTGTATTGATCTCTCTTAGTAACTCCTGAGTCAAGAAATCGAGCGTTTTGCCTTGAGGCTTATCCTCTACAGAGAGAAGATTATGAAACTTTTCAAGGTGAATACGAAGACGTGTAAGCTCTTCTGTAATATCGATTCGCTCTGCATAGACTGCGACTTCCCGAAGGATGCGCTCTTCATTCTCACTAGCTCCAGGAAGAACATCTTCTAGATTATGAAGAAGTTTTTCTCGATAACGCGTTGTTGCATGTGGACTATTCTCTTCAATCAATTCTAGCTGTTTTACAATTAGCTGCAGTCGGTGATCTATCTCTGATGCCAAAGCCTTGCCCTCTTGTTGTCTCATAGAGACCACAGATACCAAAGCTGTCTCGAAAAGCTCTTCTAAGAGCTGACGGCACGCTCCCTCATCTTTAAACTCTTCTTCTATTTGAAAGAGTCCTTTTTCTTGAGCGAGCATTGTTAAATCTAAAGATGACTCTTCTACAAGATCTAATTCCTCTGCAATTTGTTTCCAAGCCACTTTTAATTGTCTAGCAAGCGGGAGATTTGGAGTCACAACAAAATCATTACCATCAACAAAATGAGCAACAAGAGAAATATTAACCTGCCCTCTAGATATCTTAGAAGCAACCCACTTCTTTATATCTTGCTCGAATCGCAAAAGATCTCGTGGCAATGAAACTGAAATTTCTAAAAAGCGCCTATTAACGCACTGTATCTCTACAGAAAAGCGACCAATCGAAGAAGGAAGCACCGCTCGACCGTACGCCGTCATACTTTTAAGCATTTTATTGCCAACATCATTAGAATTAAGAAAGAACGTCCCTCATGTTTATCACACTTACCCTTATTTTTCAAGGTATTTGCCAAGTAAACCAGGGCAAAGCACGAATATACTAAAGTTGTAATCTATAGCTTCCGATACCTGAAAGGAAGAAATAGGAGAAAAAAATGAAGGCGCTTGTTGTTGACGACTCTGTAACTATGCGAAAAATGCTAGTTCAATTTCTCTCACAGGTAGGCATTGACGACTGTGTTATGGCAATTGATGGTAAAGATGCCTTAGTGAAACTTTCTGAAAACTCTGACGTGGATCTTATTCTATGCGACTGGAACATGCCTAATATGAGTGGAATGGAGTTGCTAACAACAATAAGAAAGAGTGCTAGTAAGAGTGAGAAAAAATTCATTATGGTTACATCTGAAGGTGATCAAATGCATGTTATCGAAGCTATTAAGGGAGGTGCTAATAACTATATTATCAAGCCTTTTAATCCAACTGAAGTCATCAAAAAAATCGAATCCGTTATAACGCCTGATGTCTGATGTTTGACGACCCTGAACTACTTAAAGAATTCATAGAAGAGTGTAGCGAGCACCTTGAAGGAATCGAACAGGATATTTTACAAATCGAGAACGATTCTGCTGCAGGACACGCTACAAACCAAGAACTTGTCAACAAAGTCTTCCGAGCTTTTCACTCCATTAAAGGAGGCGCCGGTTGCTTCGGACTAAAAACCATCTCATCGCTCTCACACGCACAAGAAGACCTTCTTGAACTTATTCGCTCGAATAAACTGCAACCTTCCTCAATAGTCATAAGCACACTTCTTAATACGACCGACACTTTAAAAAAACTCTTGGAAGACCCCAAATCAAGTGACAGCAGTGATATCTCATCCGAAATCGAAGCTCTAAAGAGCTGCCTTCAAGAAAAAAGCAGCTCTCAACCGCCTAGCAAAGCTATAAGGCCATCCCCAACTCCGCCCCCTCCAGCAGTCTCAACTCCGTCTCAAAAAGAAATGACCGTTCGTGTCTCTCTAACTACTCTCGATCAAATGATCTCCTTAATCAGTGAACTCGTTTTAACACGTAACCATTTGCTCAAAATTTCTTCTTCTACAAAGTCCCAACTCTTAAGTGAGCCAATTAAAAAGTTGAATCATCTAACAAGCTCTCTGCAGCAAACCGTTATGACATCAAGGCTACAACCTTTACATAAGGTTTTTAATAAACTTCCACGGCTAGTTAGAGACCTCTCAAAATCCATAGGAAAAAACATTCAGTTATCGATTAACGGTGGCGATGTGGCTCTTGATAAAAGCGTCATTGAAACAATCGGAGACCCCCTTACACACCTTGTAAAGAATGCTATCGATCACGGTATTGAATCTGAAGAGGAACGAGTAGCTCTGGGTAAAACAAGAGAGGGAATGATCCGAATTTCAGCATCTCATGAATCCGGACAAGTCCTTATCAAACTCTCTGACAACGGAAAAGGGATCGACGCGCAAAAGATAAAGAAAAAGGCTCTACAGCAAAAGCTATATAAAGAAGAAGAGCTCGATGCAATGTCCGAGAAAGAACTTATTAAGCTTATTTTTCAGCCTGGCTTTTCTTTAGCACAAGAGGTCACAGACCTTTCTGGACGCGGGGTAGGAATGAAT
>JBDQID010000205.1:0-4166 GCA_040264515.1 Chlamydiales bacterium | reverse complement strand
CTCTCCTGCGGAAGGAAATAACGGGTTTATTTTTTTAAAAAAAAGGCTTTTCGAGTGTGGCTCTTTAGAAGAGAAAATCGAGATTCTTCATCAAAACAAGCCTTATATTCAATTAACAGGAAAAGCTCTTGGGGAGATCCATGCGAAATCTCAAGGGGAAGAGGTCAAATTTTCAGAAGATTCTATTGTTGTAAAATTCAGAGGAAATATCCCTAGTGTCTAGTCGCAAAAGTTCTTCAAAAAAAATCCGAAGTACAGAAAGGTGGTTTAAATAAAATATGTATACAGATCGTAATCTTGCAGGCCTTCAGCCTGCGGTCGTTAACTTATTTATAACTAGGGTGTTGCACTAGGCTATTGCAATTTCAGGCCGTTGGCCTGATCGTTTATATCAACGGATAATTTATTTGAAGAATTTTTGCGACTAGACACTAGTGCTCCGTCAAATTAAAAAATTAGGGTAGCTTAATCGATCTTTTTCCGCCTAGCTTCGCATTCGATCTTGCTTACTTTACGAAGTATGTCTGCGATCTCCATGCTGTGCTAGACAAAAATATCTCGATCAATCTACCCTGATTTTTCAACTTGACGAAGCACTAGAATTCTAGATAATCTAAATTACGCTTTTCCTGATTTAGAGCGTGTAGCGTTAAGAGAGTCTCTGAGTACACTCATCGATAAAGCGTCTGACTTAAAATTCACTCCAACATTCCATCACGGTGATTTTGCGCTGCGGAACATGTTTTTCCCTTACGATTAAAAAAAACTGTTTAATTAATCTTAACATAGCCAATCTATCTACAACTAAAGAGTATTTACCTATTGGATATCCGGCTAATGATTTAAGTAGTTTTAGATGTAATTTAGAGCGTTTATGCGTTGAATGTGAGATTCTCCCTCCGGAGGCTCATCCAATCAATGATATTTTCTTACAATCATATCTAACAGTCGCAAAAAAGCTTCCTCCTAAAGCGCATATGAAAATTTCATACTATTTTACAACTCTTTCTTACTGCGTACAAAAAATGTATTTTTCACTACAAAAAAAAACAAATACCCTTTTACATAACTAAAAAAAACCAACCCACACTACTATATATAATATATGTGTATTAACTTGAACTATTAATAGTTTTACTGTATAATATTATTAATAAGGGGAATTTTTGTGTTTAAAATCGAGGGGGAAAATGCGTTTCAATATTATTCCTTTAGAAGAAAGGATCGTACTTGACGCCGCAGGAACTAGTGAACTTGCTAATTTAGATTCGTACGCTTTTGAAGAAAATCTTCAAGAAGCGTCGGAAACATCTATTTTTGACGATGTGCAAGACACCCTTTATCTTGCACCGGATGCTGAATTACAAGCCCCGGGCACACACCTTCTAGTTATTTCCTCCGAAATCGAAGATGCCGACATCTTACTTAACGCAGTACAAGACGATATCATCGTTGTATATTTCGATACAAAAGAGATCACTCTTTCGAGCCTATTTGATCAAATTTCCGAAAAACTAGGGGGCGCACAAGCTGACTCCATCGCTTTTGTCAACCACGGTAACGAAAACGGCTTTACCCTTTGGGGTGGGAAAGAGACAAATAACGCTACTTTAGCCTCGGACAGCAATCAACAAGAGTTCTGGAGAAATATTGGTGGACTCGTTAACGAAACGGGTCGTATTGACCTTCTTGCTTGTAATTTAGCTGCAACTGAAGAAGGGCTTCAAATTATCTCCATTCTAGAACAACTAACATCAGCCTCTATTGCAGCATCGGATGACGATACAGGAAACAGCTCTCGTGGGGGGGATTGGTACTTAGAAGTAGGAGGCATCAATGCAGAAGAGCTCTATTTTTCAACCTCGGAACTCTCAGAGTGGAATCATCTCTTTGATGTGCTTATTAACTACACAACGACTCATAAAGCATCAATACTTGTTCCTTCCTCCGGTGCAACTTCAAGTACATTCAATATTGCAGGTACAGATGTCCATATAGTTCACTCAAGTGACGGACTTGATCATGCAACACAGCATAGTCTTACACATAACAGTATCCAGTTAACACCCTATACGGGTACAAATGCACAAACCTACGATTATGCCCGGGTTACCGACAATGAATTCTTGGGTGGCGCTCCGGATACATCACAAATATTTCTAACATACTACCACCAACCAAGCGATCCTACTTTTGCAGGCTCTTTTTCTATTCCAGAAAACGTTACTGCAGGAACTGTTGTAGGAACGGTTTTTTCATGGGATCCAAACCTCTCTCCAAATAGCAGATCGTCTCATAATGATCATGGAACAGAAGTGCTAACAGGCAGCATTGATGATTCTTTAGGAGGTTTCCTAGAATTAACCAATAAACGTAATGAAGATCCAGCCGGAGCCATTCGCATGGGTACTAAATACGATATTGTTGTAAAAAGTGGCTTAGGAACGATTCTCAATGACGAACTAGACTACGAAAGTGCCACCAGCTTTATTATTGAATCTGCATATCAAGATGTTATTGGTAATCAAAGTAACGCTGTTCAACAAACAATCACTATTACAAACGTTAACGATGAGAGGCCAACGCTCAGTGGCGATGGTGCTTTTGCTGCGATTGGTGAGCATGGCAGTAATCCTAGCGCTACAACCGGAGAGACTGTTAAAGATTTTCTGAATGGAACCTTTGCCGACACTGAGATTACAGCACTTGGGCAAAATTTGGATGCAGGTCGAGGGATTGCGATCACAGGAGTCGATGCACAAAGTATTGGAAAGTGGCAATACTCAATTGATGCAGGCTCGACATGGAAAGATTTTGGAACTCTAAGTGATACAGGAAATGTTGTTCTTCTGACAGGCGAAGACAAAGTGCGTTTTCAGCCTACAAATCCTGGGAATGACACTAACAGTGACGGTGGAACAGACACTCGCCCCTCTATCACTTATAAAGCGTGGGACCAACATACTGTTGCAGAACAAAACGCGATCCGTGATGCAAATGGTGTATATGGTAGTGGAACCTCTCTTAGAGCGTTTTCCGCGGATAGCAGAACAGCATCGATTGAATTAAAAGCAGAGAACGATGCGCCTGTTACGACAATTTCAGTTGATACAGCAGATCTTCCTTCCTTAACCAGTGGCAGCGGAGAAAACGACCTTCATGAAGCACCCAATAAGCCGACAAAGACCACAAGTGACTCTACGATGTTTGTTCTCGAGAATAGGACAACGGGTGCTATTCAGTTTAACGTTGCAGATACCGATATCGGTAAAGAGGGAGACTCTCTATCTTACGAATTCACTACAGCACCTACGCACGGGCGAGTTTATGAAAATGGTCAAACAGCACCAACAGCTGGTGGTACAAGCAGAATTAGTATGATTACAAATAAACAAACATCACTCAGTAACGAGCCTTCTTTCAAATACGTTGCTGACAGTGACTACTTTGGCTCTGACTCTTTCACCTATACTGTAACTTCCGAGCACCCGATCAATGACGGAGCTCCATATAACCAAAGCGATGATCTCACTGATACCGGAACATATGATATTACGGTGTATGCGTCGAACAACGACAAAGCTGTGCTTGTGCTACCGACAGATAAGCTTGCGATGGCAGAAAAGTTTGTGAAATTTAAGGGAACACAAATTTTTGATACTGATCAAGCAGCTAAAGATCATGCACTTGGTGATTTACGACAAAAAGATTGGGAGTATATTCTTACGCTCGAGGCAAAAGATACAAACTCCAAGATAAAGCTCTTAGGAGATACAGCAGACCTTACATTTTTAGCTCCAGGAACAGTAGCGCTGAGTGCGACGAAAAGCGGTAATGCTTCTGGTTTAACAAATCCGAATGACGCCTACAAGGTTACAATTCAAGGAACATTAACAGAAATTGAGACTGCACTCTCAAGTGTACTCTACACAACATCGCTTGATACATTCAATAGTGATACAATCACGTTAACGCTTTTAGATCTCGACGATGCGGTTGATAAAACCGATGGAACACCTGTTGCTGCTACAGCCTCTGATTATACGAGCGTGCATACGATCGAAGTTAATGCAGGAAAAAACCTTGTGTATTCGGAAGATTTTGAGAATAGTTTTGCAGATGTTCGTGAAAAGTGGACAAGTTCTGATAATTTACTTGTTACAGCG
>JBDQID010000204.1:0-4168 GCA_040264515.1 Chlamydiales bacterium | reverse complement strand
TGATAAGTCCGACTCCGATTCCAAGAGTTAAGCCTCCGGTAAAGATAATCTCTACAGGGTCACCTAAGTAGGGCTTTACATCACCAAGAAGAACTAAAAATCCCGCTAAGAGAAGTAGGGCGAGGAACATTTGAATAACAAAGATTTTTCCAATAAAACGATAGGCAAGGAAAATAAAGGGGAGGTTGAGGATAACGAGAAGGAAAGGCAGAAGGTCTTTACCGAAAATTTCAGCGATAATAATGGAAATGCCTAAAATACCACCATCAACGATTTCGTTTGGGATCAGAAACACTTTGAAAGCAATGGCAACTAAAAAAGCGCCGATTGACATCCAGAAAAATGAAGATAAAATGTGACCGAAAGACTTAAAAGAGCTTGCTGAATGGGAAGAGGCTACCACGATTCTTTTCCTCCTTAAGGAAAAAAGGACGCGGGAGACGAGACTCGAACTCGCAACTTCCGGCGTGACAGGCCGGTGCTCTAACCAATTGAACTACTCCCGCTTTGATATGATGGGCGCAAGAGGATTTGAACCTATGACCGCCTGCTTGTAAGGCAGGTGCTCTACCGCTGAGCTATACGCCCGTTTATCAAAGAAGGACTAATGTAACGTAGATGCGGAATTTACCGCAAGCTCTTTTCGAAAGAAAATAAAGTTTAGTATAAAAAAAAGGCGTTCTCAGGAGAGTGTGAGGGGGGCAGAGAGAATAAGCGTCTCGGAGAATTTTAATGCAAAGAGGGCGAAGGAAAGGAGGGAAATCTTTCTGTTTCCTTTCTTTTCTTCGCCCTCTTTGCATTAAAATTCTCCGAGACGCTTATTCTCTTTTATGTTCTTTAGAGCTGGATGTTGTTGAAGTGTTCCATTTTTTCGCTTAGGTGATCGTGGTCTGTCATCTCTCCGATGTGAATGGGTACAGCTGTAAGGTAACCTTGTTCTAGAAGCGCGATGTCGCTTTGGGCCTCTTCTTGTAGTGCACGCTTTTGAACACCAAGCCAGTAGTACTCTTTTCCTTCTGGATGGTGACGCTTATCGGGGTTTTCCATCCAGTGGCTTCTTCCCTGTCGTGTAAGGCGAAATCCTTTGACTTCATCTGTTGCAGGTATGTTGACATTGAGGAAGGTTCCAGTGGGAAGAGGGTGAGAGAGCATGTGTTCTACAACGGAGGGGATACATCTTTTTGCAGTTTCAAAGTTTGGTGTTCTGTAGTCGATGCATGAGATTGCAATTCCTGGAATACCCTTCATAGTGCCTTCGATGACGCTGCCGACGGTGCCGCTATATAGGATATTGCTGCCGGCGTTTGATCCAGGGTTGATTCCCGCAACGATGAGGTCTGGAGGGTTGTCTAGGACAACGCTCATGGCCATCTTAACGCAGTCGCCGGGGGTTCCTGTAACCATCCATGCGTCGCTTTTTTCAAATCCTTTTACAGGGAGTACTTCTAGGGGGTCGCGCCAGGTAATGGAGAGGCCTACTCCGGATTGCTCTTTTGCAGGGGCTACAATTGTGACGTCAGCGTTATCAATAAGAGCTTCGTAGAGATAGCGCAAGCCAGGAGCGTGAACTCCGTCATCGTTAGTGATTAAAATATGGGGTCGTTTTGACATGGTTTCTCCTGAAATAGTTATTGAAATAAAGGAGCAATAATAACACGAAATAGAGGATATTTTCTATTAAGAAGTTGCAAAATAGAAGGTGCGATCGCATAATAACTTAACCTAGATATTCCTGTGATAAATAAGAGAGTTCAAATGACAGCTACTACAAAAAAAAGAAATGCGATTTCACCTACAAGAGATGAAGATTATCCAGAGTGGTATCAGCAAGTTATTAAAGCAGCAGACATGGCTGAGAATGCTCCGGTTAGAGGCTGTATGATCGTTAAGCCGTGGGGTTATGGCATATGGGAATTAATTAAAGAGAAGATCGATGCGCGTATAAAAGCTACTGGTCATGAGAACGCTTATTTTCCGCTTTTTATTCCCTTAAGCTATCTAGAAAAAGAAGCAGACCATGTCGAGGGCTTTGCTAAAGAGTGCGCTGTTGTTACGCATAGTCGCTTAGAAGAAAAAGACGGTAAGCTCATCCCTGCATCTCCTTTAGAAGAGCCTCTTATTGTTCGACCTACATCAGAAACCATTATAGGAGTCTCTTTTTCCAAGTGGATTCAGTCACATCGCGACTTACCGCTTCTTATCAATCAGTGGGCAAACGTTGTGCGTTGGGAGATGCGTCCGCGGATTTTCCTGCGAACAGCAGAATTCTTATGGCAAGAAGGGCACACGGCTCACGCAACGGAAAAAGAGGCGATAGCGGAGTCTCGGCAAATTTTAGACATGTATTCAGAATTTAGTGAATCTGTGCTTGCAATTCCCGTAATTAAGGGAGAAAAATCGCCATCAGAGCGTTTTCCTGGCGCTGAGATTACGTATACTTTTGAGAGTATGATGCAGGACAGAAAAGCTCTTCAAGCTGGAACATCACACTACCTTGGGCAAAATTTCTCAAAAGGCTTTGATATGAAGTTTTTGAACAAAGATGGTGACTCCGAGTTTGCTTACACAACATCTTGGGGAACAACAACACGTTTAATTGGCTCTTTGATCATGGTGCATTCAGACGATGACGGCCTGCGCCTTCCTCCACGTATCGCACCGAAGCAAGTTGTGATTATTCCCTTTGTTACAAAGCCTGAGCTCGAAGCAGAGGTGTTAACATACGCTCAGGAGATTGCTGATGCTTTGAAGAAGCGCTCTTTTTGTGGTGCTCCGATCGAGGTTGTTGTTGATAAGCGCGATATCAGGGGTGGTGAGAAAAATTGGCACTGGGTTAAGAAAGGGATTCCTTTGCGTGTTGAGGTAGGGCCTCGGGATATCGAAGGCAATAAAGTTTGTGTGGCGCGTCGAGATCGCGGCCCAAAGGATAAAGAAGTGATGGATAAAGCGGACCTTCCGGAAAGAGTGTGTGATATTTTAGATGATATCCAAAGAAACTACTTTAAACAGGCAAAAGCTCATTTGAAGGCGAACATTCGCCGTGATATTTCCAGCTATGCTGAATTTGAGCAGTTCTTTACCCCGAAAAATAAAGATAAGCCGGAAATCCATGGTGGGTTTGTTTGGGCAAAGTGGTGTGAGAACGAGGCGTGTGAAGAGAGAATTGGAGTGCATAAAGTATCCATTCGTTGCCTTCCTCTCGAGCAGTCGGGAACTGAGGGCTCATGTGTCGTTTGTGGTTCTAAAGCGACAAAAGATGCGGTGTTTGCTAAGTCTTATTGACCTTTAATGCGCTCTTTCGCTATACTATCCCCTTCATTAAAAAAGTTTTAAATGAGAGATTTAGGTCGTGAAAAGGACATATCAGCCCAGCAATCGCCGTAGAAAGAACGTACACGGCTTTCGTGCAAGAATGAAAACTACAAATGGTCGTAAGTTAATCAACCGCCGACGTAGACACGGAAGAAAAGTATTAAGCGCGTAGGGCTCACCTTCGAAAAAGCTGCGCGCCTCCTTGTGAGGCGCGATTTTCAGCGCACCCTTCGCAAGGGAACCCGTTTTGTCGGGGAGTTTGTTGTTATTAACGCATGCCCTTCGAGGTCTTTAAGCTCACAGCTTGGGGTCACCGTTACGCGTCGATTTGGCAAAGCTAATAGACGTAATCGCTTTAAGCGTATCACTAGGGAAGCTTTTCGCCTATCCCGTCACAAGTTTTCAAAACCACTTTCAGTTGTTATAAAGCCTCGCACGGCAGCTGCGAATGCTTCGATGCATGACATCGAAAAAGATTTACTTACGCTTTTAGCCTCCTCTTAAAAACATAACCAGATTTAAAGCTATAGCCAATCCTGGTGCAAGTTTTTTCAATTCCTATTCGACTAGACACTAGATAACGTGAGTTTCGTAGTTATACTTTTGAAAATCAAAAGTCGACTTTAAACCATTTATCCTTATTCAATATTTGATTTAAAACTTTACCCTTACGCAACATTCAGTGGTTGTAGCGCGGGCGGGCGACGGAGCGCCCCATTCGCATCAACCTAACATAGAATTCTGATATTTAGTGGCATACGCTGGGAGTACTAATATTAACGTTAGTTTGACTCTTAATTCCGCTCTGTCGACTGGTTTATAGAAATAGTTTTTAGACCACGGTAGTGGTCGTTTC
>JBDQID010000203.1:0-4178 GCA_040264515.1 Chlamydiales bacterium | reverse complement strand
TCCCAAAATCGAGACACTCTCTTTTAAAAGAGTGCCTCCTTCTTTAAGACGTGCATCTACTCTCCACAGGACTTCATTCACTTCACTCTTTTTCCAAAGAGTAATATCGGCATATTCAAGTTTCGACATAAGCTTATCTGAAAGCTCATGGAATACAGGGCTTGATTTCCGTACATCACTCTGAGTACCGTATTTTTTAGCGTGATGTATAACCCTCTCAAACCCGGACCGTCCAAAAGCTTGTGCCAACTCCATCCGTTTAAGATCACCGCTGACAAGACCATACGCAAGCTCATTGCGTTTTTGCGATGCTTGAATAAAGGAAGTATAAAAAAGAGAATCGCTCCATTTTCCATCTCCAACAGTTGAGCTCACTAACATCGCAAGAGATGAACTCCTTTCTGCAAAATCAAAGTACTTCTCGATTTTCACTCTTTTCTCATCGCTTAAATAAAAGCTATCAAGCTTCTTCTCCAACGACTCTTCTCTTATTAAATCTGTAAGGGAACTCTTCTCTCTGCTCGCTATATCACCAACAACTCTGTTTACATCCAATGAAGACTCGGAAAGATTAATCTTGCATAGAGCCTCCGTTTTTGCAATTTTAGCGTTTTTATACCCATCTTCGTAAAATTCATCGCTACTTTTTCTATCTGATCGCTGTTGAGCAAAATCACGACCCTTTGATTTTGCCCACTCCCACGCACCAAGCGTGTAACCAAACGACTTCTCCATTAAGTTCTTAGACGCTTTTATCGCTTTGATATCATCTGCAAGTACTTGCTTCTCTTTATTTTGTTCTATTTCTTTGTGATTTGTAAACTCAACCGAAAACTCTTCTTTTGTCTCTTGCCTTGCTTGCCATTTAAGATAAGAGAGACCACACGCATCCTCTTTTGGAACAAAGTAATTCAAATTTTTCATGTGTCGAGAAGCTGAAACATACAAAGATGAAAGATTCGTATAAGCCCCATGAAGAATATAGGCAGAACTGACCGTTAACCCTTGAGTTCGAATGATAGTACTTGCATACCCTAAATCGAATTGATGATACTCTTGTGGATTAAAAGAGAGCAGGCGAGAGCTGTTATTATCCTCTTCGATCTTAACGGTGAAGAACTCTTTTTCAGCGCTAATTAACACACCTCTGTCTCCATTAACAACTCCAAGTTTGGAACTGTTACCGCGGAATTCGACTTTGTCTCCGATAGAAATTCGAAGCTCTCCACTTTTTCTTTGGAAAACAAACTCCTCTGCAGAAATCTCTTTTCTTAAAAGTCTAATCTGATGAGCTGCTTGATTTAAAGCTCTCACATCCACGTTTGTTTGAGCGACCATTATGTACGATAGACCTGGATTTTCTTGTGTATCTTTAGCCCACAATTGAACCATTTGCTCAATTGCTTCAGCTTTCGTAAGTGTCCATTGAATAGCGTTTTGATCTTGCATCTTTTGTAAAGCGCTCCCAAGCTCACCGGTTGCTAAATCCTTTACAAATGAGCGATGCTTTTCAGCTTCTTGTCGTTGAATATCCATCAACACAACGGATGAGTATCGATCGCATAAATAGCGAAAAATGCCTCCTCGATCCGGAGATCCCATTTGCGCATGATCACCTGAAATATATACTTGTGCTTTCTTAGATTCCGCTAATTTAAACAGCTCTAACAGAGATCTATTTGAAATTTTTGCAGCCTCATCGATAAACCAAACCTCTTTTTTATGAATCTCTCTTTTTTCATTTTTGTGACTAAATAGAAAACGATGAACATTCTCGGCGTTTGAAAACCCTTTCTCTTTTAAAACATGAGCAGAGTGATGATCTGGACCAAAAGCGCGCGTTATATACCCTTCAGACTCATACGCATCTCTTAGAGAAGAGAGCAGATAACTCTTTCCCGTTCCTGCATATCCTTGTATGCAAGAGAGGGCATCTCCCTTCACTAACTTATCAAATGACTCTTTTTGCTCAGCATTCAAGTTTTTAGTGAATGCGCTTGAATCATTTTTTAAAAAGTGAGACTTTCTTTTATGAATCCGATCGGTTAATCGAATAATATGCATCTCTTCTCTAAGAACTGTTTGTGATGTAAATTTCTCGAGCTCTTTATTATTCTTAGGATCAATCAGCTGAACAACCGCATCTTGAGACCAAAACTTTTCTTTCACTTCTTTCACATCATGAGATGCGATATTTGAGTTAAAAAATCGATCTACATCCTCTCTTGTAAAGACACTATAGTGATCGGTTAGCTTCTGTAAAATAACCTCAGGATCTTTTGCAGCATCTTTGTTAAATGCGCGAATTTTTTCATTCTCTTCAACAAAACGGTACGAAGCGTGTGTTCGCATTCTATTTGGTCCAATATGTACTTCTGGGATATATCCAGTTTTATCAACACGTACACTTTTCCCTTTTTCAACGAAGAATACGTTTTGAAATTTTGCCCAAACTTGACCCCAACGACTGTTCAAAAACTCTTTGTGTATCTCTCTTGGTTTTTTATCTTCAAATCCTTTTCCATCCCCCTGAAATCGCCTTGTTGTAAGAATAAAATGCGCATGCCAATTGTGATCTTCAACTTTTATTACTCTATTTTCTAGATCAAATTCCGTTTTTTTATCAGGTCTATGGATATCCATCTGGCATCCGAATCCTTTAGTTACAAAGTGCTCATTTGCAAAACGAAGAGCTATCTCGATTCGTTCATCATTCGAAATCTCTTTGTCATCCGGGAGCGCTATTACACACTCGAAGTAGACTTGAGAGTCGAGCCTTCCTTCTTTCTTCTCAGCGTGGTTCCATAGTACTTCTAAGTGTTTAAAATTCTCATCCACGCCTTCTGGAAGTAGAACGTTACTATAAAGTGGGAAGTCCCTGTCAGAGAAATCGTACCGCTTAGGATCGAGTGCGCAATTGCCTTCAAAGTAGAGTGCATCTCGGGAATTATATGCAGATTTACAGACCGCATTCTTTCCTGCTGAGCGCTTTCCAACTTCCATTCTTGCATATGCAATAGCCACTTATTTCGACCTTAATCTAATACAACTAACCTCACTAAATAAGCGATTCTGCAAAAACAAGCAACTCAAATTTTAAATTGAGTCAAGCGATGCATCAAATGTATTGATGCATATTGCGTTTGTTTTTCTTTTTATCTCTATTCTCTACGACTATGCTCTTCCATATCTATCTTATCGTTTTCACTTAGCTTATTTTTGAACAGGGTTTGGCTGCTTGATGGATTTGGTTTTTCTTTGCATAAAATAGCAGCTCTGCTATTCCAATAGAGAACGAGATAAAAGAAAGGAAAAAAATGACATCTATACTAATAGAGAAAAAACAAAAGCTTGCAGAAAGCAAAAAAAGAATTGAGGCTAAAGAAAAACTCTTAAGAGAAAAAGAGAGAAAGCTCAAAACAAAAGAACACATTAATCGAGGGGTTTTAATCGAAAAATCCGGACTTGAAAATCTCAATAATACAACTCTATTAGGTGCACTCCTTGAGATAAAGGAGCTCTCCCAAGACCAATCTAGAATTTCCAAATGGGAGAAAAAAGGAGAAGAGTTCCAAAACAGATCTCTAAACAACGAACAAACACCTCTTATTGTATCTATTGAGAACAACGATGAAAAAGAAGCCGTTATGATCTTGAGAGATCTCAAATTCAAATGGAATGCTTTTCGCAAAGAGTGGTACGGTTATGGCGTTAAATCTGATATTGAAAAAGCGTTAGAACCGTTCAAAGCGAATATCGAATCTGTCGCCTAAATGACACATCGCCGCATCTACTTACTTCTTGGACTCTTTACTCTTATTGCGCTGTCTATATCGTTTTATTCAGAGTATATTTTGAATTTACAACCATGCAAACTGTGCAGAGCGATGCGTTACCTTTTTATTCTACTGTCTTTAAAGACTTTACTTGGTCTTTTATTTTCTAGTAGCCGTATTATACGAAGAGGGATGCAACTATGTCTACTTTTTGGCTTCGGTATATCAGCCTATCACTCACTAATCATTTACGAATTCATCTCTGATCCGTGTCAAGTTCCTCAAGCTACGACAAACATTAACGATTACTTTTCATCTCTCAAAAATCACGTTCCCTGCTCGAAATCAGCTCTTTCATTATTTAAAATCCCAGTGCCAATTTTAAGTTCGGTTGTTTTTGCT
>JBDQID010000202.1:0-4181 GCA_040264515.1 Chlamydiales bacterium | reverse complement strand
GCTGTTTGCTGCAGAAACGTGACTGATTTGAGCAAACATAAGCACTGTTAGAATTGGAATTGTTGGGTCTAGGGAAGGTTGTTTTTTTAATGTTTCCAATGCTTTTCGATGAATTTTTGCACGCTTTCTTTCTTTTGCTTGCCGCTTCTTTGGAAGAGATGCGTGACGGTATTGCTGTCTTTCAAATTTGCTTGGTGCTGATAATCTCATAGCCTTTTCCTTTGACAGGATCTTAAAAAAGCTCTATCCTTTATACACTTTAAAAGCAAATAGAAAGGATTTCAAATGAGCATTAAACCAGATCACTGGATTCGTAAAATGGTAAAAGAAGAGGGAATGATTGAGCATTTCGCGGAAGATCAGGTGAGCTCTGGTGTGATTAGTTACGGAGTTTCGAGTTACGGTTATGATTTGCGTGTTGCCGATGAGTTTAAGGTGTTTACGAATGTGTACAATTCGATGGTAGACCCGAAAGCGTTTAATGAAGATTCATTTGTTGATATACAGAGTGATGTTTGTATCATACCTCCAAACTCTTTCGCTTTGGCACGTAGTATAGAATATTTCCGTATTCCTCGTTCTGTGCTCACAATTTGCCTTGGTAAGTCAACGTACGCTCGCTGTGGAATTATTGTAAATGTGACTCCGTTCGAGCCCGAGTGGGAAGGTCATGTAACTATTGAAATTTCAAATACAACGCCTCTTCCTGCAAAAATTTACGCGAACGAGGGCATTGCACAAGTAATCTTTTTTGAAGCAGAGCCGTCACAAATTTGTGAGACTTCTTACGCAGACAAAAAGGGCAAGTACATGAAGCAAACAGGCATCACGGTTCCTTTGCTCTAGTGCCGTTTCAAGATTGAATGTTAGGATGTCTGCTTAGCGGTTTTCGAATCCTAACATTCAATTTTGAAGAAGTTATTGAATCAGGTTTTTCACAGCCTCTCTTAGAGGTGCAGAGCTGCAAATTTCTTCTACGCTTGGGCGGAAACGGTAGCTCCAATTTTTTTTGGAGATTTTTCCTGGAATATTGATGCGTTCATCGTCTAGTTTTGGCCAGACCATATTTGGGAATAGGGCGAGGTATTCTTGGAGTAAATTGATATGAAAGAGGCTCTTTGACTGGTGTGATTCTCGTAGGATTTCAAAGAGTTGATTTGGTTGAATTTTTTTTTCGTACAGCCATCCTTTTGATTCGGCATATACTTTAGCTTCACTCGGAAAATCACGCCACCACATGCTTACGGGTTCGGAATCGTGGGTGGATACTGTGGTCATGCTTTCCCTTGGGTACTCGTTGATTGGAATAAAGCGATGGTCTTCATGCCAATAACGTTCCCAGCGCATCACTTTTGTTCCGCAGATGCCGATCTCTTTTAAGCAACAACGTACCTCTGGTGGTACAACTCCTAGGTCTTCTCCGATCGGTAACAAGGGGCTATTGCGCAGCATCATCTCTAAGATAACGCGTCCGTGTTCAATCCAAGTGGATTCGTCTTCTGGATTGAAGAACCCTTTTTTTGCTCCTTTTCCTTTGGGAATTGCCCAGATTCTAAAAAAACCGACGATGTGATCGAGGCGGTAGAGGTGGTAGCAGTTAGAAGCTGTTCGCAATCTTTCTTTCCACCATAGATAGCCACGAGCTTGCATCGCTTCCCAATTATAGAGTGGAAAGCCCCAATTTTGTCCATCTTTGCTGTATTGATCAGGGGGAGCTCCCGCTGCGAAGCGGAGATCAAATAGTTCTGGCTGCTTCCAAACATCGGCGCTGTCCCGGCTGATGAGGATTGGGATATCGCCTTTGATGAGAACGCCGTTTTTTGCAGCTTCTTCTTTAACGTGGTGGAGTTGTTTAAAACAGAAGTATTGAATAATGCAGTGAGTCTCGACTTCTTCCTCCGTTGGAGGCAAAGAGTTTTTTTGCCATTTTTCCCATGACTTCCATCCGTTTCGTTCTTTAAGAGCTATGAATTGAGCGTAGCTTGTCACCCATGGATTTTCTTCTAAGAATATGTGGTAAGAGCGTTCGTTACGCAGTTGGGAGGCGATTCTGGTGGCATATTTTTTTAGAAACGCTCGTTTTAGTGGGATGACTTTTTTGTAGTCGATGCGTTTTAATTTTGTAAGGGCTTGGAGATCTGAAATTTCTTTTTGTAAGTCGAAGTAGCTCTTTACGTTGGGGAGGGAGCTGAGTGAGAGGTGGAGGGGGTTGAGTGCAAACGCGGATAGAGCGTTGTAAGGGCTGGAGTCACATCCGGTATCGCTTAAGGGGAGAAGTTGGATTACATTCATTCCCACTTGTTTGCACCAGTCGACGACTGGTAAAAGATCGAGATATTCTCCGATACCACAGCTCTCTTTTGTATGTAGAGAAAACAGAGGGATGTTAATTCCGTGTCGATGTTTGACACCGAGCTCTTTCCACTGTTCAGAGGCTGCTGTATGGAGTAGAGGGTCTGTTTCTATTTGCCTTTCCATTCTGTTTCCGGGGTTTTCATCTGCTGATTAGTCATTCGTGCTTTTGTAAAAAGATAGTCAGATAGGCGATTGAGGTAGATAAGGATGCTTTCATTGATCTCTTTTTTTTCGAGGAAAGGAGTTACGAGGCGTTCGGCACGCCTGCAAAAGGTGCGTGCCATATGAATAAGGGAGGCTGCTGGGTGACCTCCAGGAAGAATAAAATGCTTTAGCTGTGGTAGCTCTTTATCCATTTCATCAATCCACTCTTCTAAAAGCTCGATTTCATCGCCGAACTCTTGACGAATCCATTGTTTTTGTGCATCTGTTGCCTGAGAGAGCGGAAGTGAGAGTGCTGCACCAATATCGAAGAGCGTTTCCTGGATAGTTTGGAGTTGTTTTGATGGTTGCTCTAAGAAGGATTGTGCAGCTCCAATAGTGGAGTTACATTCGTCAACAGTTCCGTACGCTTCTATCATTGGGTGGTTTTTGGTTACCCTTTGCCCGCTTAGGAGAGCTGTTTTTCCTTTATCACCTGTTTTAGTATAAATTTTCATGCTGTTCAAAAAAAAGAATTTACCTCAAAGTTACTATTGTAGGCTTTAATGGGAAAGTGTCAAGAAAAGGAGAGATGTGTGAGCCCTTTTATTTTGGTTTTTATCGGAGTTCTTTTGCTCTATTTCGGAGCTGAAGCGCTTGTTCGTGGGGCTTCTCGTCTTGCTTTTACTCTTGGTGTAAGTCCGCTTATCATAGGTTTGACCGTTGTCTCTTTTTCAACTTCAATGCCTGAGGCTGTTTCTAGTTTGGTAGCTCAGTTATACGAAGAAATTGGGGATATTGCAATTGGTAATGTGGTTGGGTCAAATGTAGCAAATATTGGCCTTGTTTTGGGAATAGTGCTCCTTATTTCTCCTTTGCAGTTGAATAGTGCAGTTAAAAAGCGCGAGATGCCCATTATGATTGGCTCTACACTTCTTTTCATGTTGGTAATGGTTACGGGGCATATTGGAAGGGTTGTAGGTGTTGGATTCTTGTTGGCACTGGTAGGTTATATTATTTTTCAGATTCAGACAGAGAAAAATGGTGAAGAAAATGGAAATGAGAAGCAAGGTATAGTGGGTATTTTTTACGATCTGTTTTTGATTGTTTTAGGTGGCGCTTTGCTTCTTTATGGAGGTTACTGGTTTATTAAGGGGGCTGTTGTTATAGCGACAGATTTTGGGATTTCGCACAGAGTTATTGCATTGACAATGGTGGCTCTTGGAACATCTCTACCAGAGCTTGCTACTGGAGTTATTGCAGCTCTTAGAAAAGAGAGTGATATTGCCATTGGCAATATTGTAGGAAGTAACATCTTCAATATCTTTTTTATTATAGGTGGTGTGGCAACAATTAAGCCCATAAGTTTTTCAACCCGTTTACTTACAGTTGATGCGCCTGTCATGCTTGGCTTCAGCCTTCTCCTTTGGCTTATGATGCGAAATCGGGATATGATTGGAAGGGTACAAGGCGGGATTCTTTTTGCAGGTTATCTTGGCTACATGGTCTTTCTTTTTGTTTGACATAAGTTTCGCTTTCGCAGCTACCGCCGCGGTGAGGTTCAGCAGACCACAACCTCACCCATTCGCATCAACCTAACATAGAATTCTGATATTTAGTGCTATGTGCAGGCCGTACTACTATTAACGTCGTTCGACTCTTAATTCGATCCTGGTTAATGGCTT
>JBDQID010000201.1:0-4185 GCA_040264515.1 Chlamydiales bacterium | reverse complement strand
GCCGCGGCACACTATTCTTATTATCCCCTCCCAGCACTAAAGTGCTGGGCTAAAGAGAGAAACAACCACGGCAGTGGTCTAAAAACTATTTCTATAAACCAGTAGACAAGACGGAATTAAGAGTCGAGCTGACTTTAAATTCGAGCCTGATCAGTTTGAGGTCAAAAAAAAGGCGGTGCTCTTTCGAGCACCGCCTTTTTTGTGTGTGACGTGTGTTGCGTTTGTTACGCGAGCTGTAGGGGGAGGGTTTCTTCGAAATCGAAGAGGATCTCGCCTTCCATTTCGTGTTCAACAAAGTGTTTCACACTTTTGTGGTTTTCGAAACCGGTTCCACCTGGGATGATATGTCCCATGATCACGTTTTCTTTAAAGCCCATGAGGTAGTCGGTCTTTCCTGAGCACGCTGCATCTGTTAGAACACGGGTAGTGTCTTGGAATGAGGCGGCTGAGATGAAAGATTCAGTACCAAGTGACGCTTTTGTAATCCCGAGAAGAACAGGTGCTGCTTGCGCAGGCTTACCGCCTTCTGCGATCACTTTTTTGTTTTCATTGTGGAACTCTTTTTTGTCGACATCTTCTCCGAAAAGGAACGTTGTATCACCTGGATCGGTAATCGATACTTTTTGGAGCATTTGACGCACAATAATTTCAATGTGCTTATCATTAATGTCTACACCTTGTAAGCGGTAAACTTCTTGAACTTGGTTTACAAGGTATTTTTGTAGTTCGCGAACGCCACAAACTTCTAGCATTTCGTGAGGTATGATCAAGCCGTCAGTAAGTTGCTGACCTTTGATCACCTTATCGCCACGCTGTACAATCAAGTGTTTGGTGTGTGGAATTAGGTGTTCTTCTTCCATACCGGTGATCTCGTCTTTTACAACAACGATCCGCTTGTTCTTTTGTACACCTTTGAAGTCGATGACACCGTCAATTTTAGCAATTTCTGCTGCATTTTTAGGTTTACGTGCTTCAACGAGTTCGGCTACACGTGGTAGACCCCCGGTAATATCTTTTGTCTTAATCGCGCCCCGTGGCAGACGAGCAAGTAACTTACCAGGTTTTAGGTATTCACCTTCTTCCACAGAGATAATAGCTCCGGAAGGAATGGCGTAGGTTCCAACAAGCTCAGAGCACGCCTCGTCTGCATAAATTGCAATTTGCGGATGCAATTCACCACGATGCTGCTTCACAGTCAGTTCTACCTGACCTGTTTGCTTATTGACTTCCTTCTCTGTTGAAATACCTTCGACTAAGTCTTCATACTTTACAAAACCTGGGCGATCACAGATGATTGGGATGTTGTGCTGTTCCCATTCCGCAACTTTTTCTCCGGCTTTCACTTTTGCACCGTCTTCTGCTAAGATTTTTGTTCCAAGCTCGATGGTGAAAGTTTGCAGAGGCTCGATTGATTTTGTAGAGAGAAGCTTTTTATACTCTTCTAGAGAGCGACCTTCATCACGTACAACGTAGAGCAGTCCGTTTTTATTAAGAACGAGCCAGTCACCTTCTTCACTCTGAACAGTACGCAAGTCTTGGTAGACAAGAATACCGGCATCGTCAGCAACAAGTTCTGGACTCAACATAGCAGATGCGATACCACCCAAGTGGAAGGTTCTCATCGTAAGCTGCGTTCCAGGTTCACCAATGGACTGTGCTGCGATAATACCGACAGCTTCACCCAAGCTAATAGAGCGTCCGTTAGCGAGGTTGACTCCGTAACACTTCGAGCAAACACCACGGCGAGCTTCACATGTTAGAGAAGAGCGAATTCGTACGGATTCAAGACCGGAGTCATCGATAGCTTCAGCTTGTTTGACAGTGATCACATCACCTGCATTTGCAAGTAGCTTTGTGCTGTCGCCTGGCTGATAGAGATCATCACATATTGTACGTCCGAAAATACGATCTCTTAGAGGAAGAAGTTCTTCTTGCCCTTGTTTAATGGCAGAGACTTCGATTCCGTTCAGAGTGCCGCAGTCGGCTTTTGTGACGATAACATCTTGTGCAACATCAACGAGACGACGAGTTAGGTAACCTGAGTCAGCAGTTTTCAACGCTGTATCGGCAAGACCTTTACGAGCACCGTGAGAGGAGTTAAAGTATTCAAGAACACCCAAACCTTCTCTAAAGTTCGCAATAATCGGAGACTCAATAATCGCTCCTGACGGCTTTGCCATCAGTCCACGCATGGCGCCTAGCTGTTTGACCTGAGATCTGTTACCACGGGCACCAGAGTCCATCATCATGAAGATCGGATTGAGTTTTGCAGCTTCAACAGCTGAGACTCGGTCCATGAGAAGATCGGAGAGTTTATCACCAACTTCAGTCCAAACACTAATAATTTTGGAGTGACGTTCACCATCGGTAATGACACCGTCTTCGTACTGCTTTTTCACCTGTTCTACACGCTTATGAGCGTCGTTTACAAGGCCTTCTTTTTCCGGTGGGATACGAATATCGCAGATTCCCATGGAAATGGCAGACTTTGTAGCTTCAGAGAAGCCCATATTTTTCAGCTTATCCAAGAACTGAACTGTTTTTTCAAGGCCTACTTTTTTGTAGCAGTCCATGATGAGTTCACCCATCTTCTTCTTTGGAAGAGAGTAGTTTTGGAAGCCTAGCTCTTCTGGAACGATCTCATTGAATACAACACGTCCGGGTGTTGTTTCGATGATGCTATCACCAATACGAAGCTTAATGCGTTCATGAATATGCAGACCGCGACCTGAGTCGTCATAGCGAGGTGTTTTATCCTTGTCTTCGAGCTTAAAGAGATCGAAATCGCTACATGCTGTAAGAGCGAGAAGAACTTCTTTTGTACTAGAAAAGGTTTTTGTTTTCTTGCCGTAATCTTCTGCTGTGTAGAGAGGATCTAGCATGATGTAGTAAAGACCGAGGGTCATATCCTGTGAAGGTGCTGAGACCGGTTTTCCGGATGAGGGCAAGAAGATGTTGTCTGGTGCCATCATTAGAATTTTAGCTTCAAGCTGTGCTTCTAGTGAAAGAGGTACGTGAACGGCCATTTGGTCACCATCGAAGTCAGCGTTAAACGCACTACAAACGAGAGGGTGAATACGGATCGCTTTACCTTCAATCAAGATAGGCTCGAAAGCTTGGATACCAAGTCTGTGAAGGGTTGGAGCACGGTTAAGTAGTACTGGGTGCTTCCTAATGATCTGTTCGAGGACGTCCCAGACGATGGGCTCCTGACGTTGGATCATCTTCTTTGCAGAGCGGATGGTATAGACGTAGTTTAAGTCTTTGAGCATCTTTACGATAAACGGCTCAAAGAGCTCTAACGCCATCTGTTTTGGCAAACCACACTGGTTAAACTTCAGCTCGGGACCAACCATAATTACGGAACGCCCAGAGTAGTCAACACGCTTACCAAGAAGATTTTGACGGAAACGACCTTGCTTACCTTTTAGCATCTCGGAAAGAGATTTCAAGGGGCGGTTTCCAGCTCCCATAACGGGGTGACCGTGTCGTCCGTTATCGAAGAGAGCGTCAACAGCTTCTTGAAGCATACGCTTTTCGTTTCTGACGATAACTTCTGGTGTTTTGAGCTTCAGAATCGCTTTTAGTCGGTTGTTACGGTTGATCACACGACGGTAGAGGTCGTTTAGATCAGACGTTGCAAATCGGCCACCATCGAGTGGTACGAGGGGGCGTAGTTCTGGTGGGATCACCGGAACGCACGACATTACCATCCATTCTGGATTGTTGCTTGAGGAGACAAAACTTTCGATAATTTTGAGTCGTTTTGCAAGCTTCATTCGTGCTTGCTGAGACTTCGTTTTGCGTAGTTTGTCTTTTAGATCTACAAGTAGAGAAGAGAGGTCTTCGTCTCTTAAGAGATCAAAAACAGCCTCACCACCCATCTTTGCGACGAAGGCGTCTTTACCCCATTTCTCTTGGGCTTCACGATATTCAGAGTCATTCATCAGCTGCTTGCGATCGAGTTGAGTGTGACCTGGATCTGTAACAACGTATTCTTCGTAATAAACGACACGCTCGAGGTCTGTCGTGGACATTCCCAAAACGTTACCGATACGAGAAGGCATTGTTTTGAAGAACCAAATGTGGACGACGGGAACGGCCAAATCGATATGGGCCATTCTTTCACGACGAACTTTCGAAAGGGTTACTTCAACACCGCAGCGATCACAGATGATGCCTTTG
>JBDQID010000200.1:0-4206 GCA_040264515.1 Chlamydiales bacterium | reverse complement strand
TAAACTCATCGTCTGTCTGAATTCGAGGCCTAGCTGTTGTAGGCACAAAAAAAAGTATCAAACTTTAGTCCCAGCGCTAAAGTGCTAGACTAAATTAAGAGTTAAACTGACGTTATTTAAGGTTTATTCAGCTACAGCAAGCTCGCTTATTTTAAAACCCTAAATACTAAATTAAACAAACAAATCTGCCATGCTAAAATAAATAGTTCACAGCAAAATCTTTACAAAAAAAACCAACAGAACACTTACAATAAGTTTAAGTTGTCGTGATAAAATAGTGTAAATCCACATAAATACAAAGCACAAACAACGAGAAAAACATGCCCAACATAAGAACAATAAGCCAAAACTACTTCAACCCAATACAATCATACAAAAACAATACAAATAACAAAACAAACAAGATAACTTCAGTTGTTATTAATCTTGCTAAGATTGCATCCTATTTCACTATCGTAATTCCAACACTGTTCGCTTTTACCTATGTAATTTCCACTCTAGTCGATAGAGTTTCTACAAAACATCCAAAAAATCAACAAAAACAGACAACTGATTCCACTTCAAAAATTTCTCGTGCTAAAATAGCTCCGAAAAAAAGAAAAAAACCTTCTCCAGAGAAAAATATCAAACAAAAAAAAACTGTAAGAAAAGCTCGTTTACCTTTCTGCAGTGATCCTTTTACCGATACGGCTCAAAAATTTTCAAAAATATTTTCTCAGGAAAGATCTAAAGGAAGAAATCAAGCTAATTCGTTTTTATCACTTGGAAAATTAGACGAAAAAGAGAAAACAAAAATTATAGAAGATATTTTAAGTGATGTTGACAGTATCACAACAACGCTCGAAAAAAGCTCCGATAAATCTAAAATTAAACAAGCTGTTAACACACCGTTTCATCCAACAGGCTTCCATGGTAATCAAGAGGAAACTCTTTCTTTACTTCATTTGGTTGTATCGCTTGGTTATGCAAGTTCCAATCCTGAAATCCAGAAAAAAATCGCTGCAACGACAAAAAAGTTACTACAGCTAGGAGCTGATTTAAAAGCGAAAGATTTAACGCATGCCCCTGAAGGAGAAAATGGAAATCGAACACAAAACAGTCCCCTACTCCATGTCATTTACAGTGGAAACGGTCCGGTTTTAGATGTTTTAATACAACATATTGAAACATTACCTCCCCAAGAACAAGAAGCTATTTTGATGTATCGGGATCAACTAAAAGTAGGTGGAACACGTAACGCCATTGAAGGTGCGTTTTCTACGATGAGTATCGATATGGCTGAAAAGCTTTTAAAAAGCGATGCTGTTTTAAATATTTATAAAAAACATTCAATTCAAAGATATGGACGTAAAAATCCAAATATCCCACTACTGCCTGCTTTGACAGTCTTATTTGGAGCTGGTAAAGACAAGGCTACAAACGAAAAAATTGAAGATTTAATCCAGCGTCTGATCGAAAAATTATCTCCTGAGGAGCTAGCTGAACAATACTATTCTACAGTCACTAAAGGTAACAAAGAAAGAAAAATCCCACTAGGTTTCTCTTTGTTCGCAACCGATGTAGGCGATGGTAGAGGAGATTCACCAAACGGACAGTACAGGAATACGCTATTTACAGATGGCCTTCGAACTGAGTACAGGGAACTTTTTCAAAGCGTTGCCAGCATTGCAGAATCTCGTGAGATTCCTGACTATTATGAGACTAAAGCATCCACTTTCAAAAGAGATTATTTCATGAAAGATGGGAACTTGAAAAAAGGAATTATACGAAAGGCTAAAGGCATCGCTGATTCGATCCATGATAAAATCCAAGACGCTGCTGCTATTCCTGAAGGTTTTAAGGCTGCATCAAAAAAAGAAAAAGCATTCTATCAAAGCCTTCTTCAAGGATAAGGGGTGTTATAGCAAGATTGGCTATAAGCTCAACGTAAACTAAATTCTTAATCCACTTCTGTTTAGAGGTTTTACGCAATAGCCAGCTCTTTAGACCCAGCACTTTAGTACTGAGATAGGATAATAAAAACATTGTGTCACGGTAGTGACACCTCTCTTCCCATTTGACTTTGAAATCCTGAGAAATACCACTACCGTGGCATAGATTGTTTTTCATCCTGTCCCAGCACTAAAGTACTGGGCTAAAGAGAGAAACGACAACTGCCGTGGTCTAAAAGCTATTCCCATAAACGATTTAACGTCGATCGATTAGAGTACATGTACGGCAACAGCGTAAGAAATCACATGAGCTTTGGTTTATTTAATCTACACCCCATACCGCGGCCTAAAAACAACTACTATAAGCCATTAACCATCAACAAACTAAGATCCGCAGAGCGTTAAACTTAATACTTGACCACGGGTTATGAAATAACACAGCAGCGACTCCTTGATAAATCTTCTATACCACAGAGATACTCGTCTACACAGCCCCCTCCTGTAATCTGAAAAATCTTAATTTGTTTTTGAATTCTACCAAGGCGCCTATTTAACAAAAGCATATGTTCCATATGAATAATAATACTATTCGAAACAGCTATCTCTTTTTTTATTAGATCACGACAAGAGTACTTTGTTTTCAATACAAATTCAGATAATTCTAACTCACTTAATGTACATCTAAAGCCGTTAGAATCTTTTATCTCTTTGAAAAATCTAATCGAAAGCATCACTATCTTGTGACTACACGTTAATTCCTCTATTTTATCGAGTCTTTTTTCATAGGAACTAATTGAACCGTCTACAGCGTAAACTTTTTCCATAAAAATCTCAAAATTGTCTCCGGACAGCGTGGCTTCTTCTGAAGAAATCACTTCTACAGAGTCATGCGATTCAAAAAAATTAACAATCAAGTCAATTTTAACTGCTACCGTAGGCCATACAATCGCATAATAATCTTCATAAGGTGACGTTGCAAAATAATCTTTACCGTACAAAAGGGCGTAGTCATATACCTTTAACGACAAAAAGCGACCTCCTCTGCCTTATATTTAGCTTTTACACTGATGACTTGTGCTGCAATGCTCACCGCTATTTCTTCTGCTGTTGAGCTTTGAATGGGCAGGCCTATGGGTGCGTGTAGTTTATTGAGTTGTGCTTGGGTGTACCCTTTACTCAAGAGTTGCTGGAATAAGTGATCAATTTTTTTTGGGCTGCCCATGACACCAAGATAGGCAAGGTTTTTGTTTAGCAGTTGTTGTAGAGCCATTTCATCCGTTTTAAAATTAGTTGAGACGACAGCTGCGTAACTGTTGGCGCTCTCTTGAATATATTCTCCGATTCGATCAAATGGAATAAGAACTTTGTTGTGAGCATATCTATTTTCTTGAAACATCTTCAGGTTTTCTCGGTGATCAAAAACCGTGACATGAAAATCTAAGGTCGCCATGACTCTGGAGAGTGCTAGGCCAACGTGACCACCGCCTGCGATGTAGAAGAAGTTCTGCTCTGCTATATTTTCTTCATAGCGCCACTCTTTTGGATCGAAAAGAAGCGATACTTCTTTTTTTTCGTCAGAAAAAGAAATCCCCGTTTTCGTCAAAATCAAGCGAGCTGAGGGTATTAAGGAGGTATAACTTGGTGCAAGAATAATTGTTTGCGAGCCGGCGCAAATCATCCCCGATCTGTTCTCTGCAGCTTCTCGATTATGAACCTGAGAGAGTAAAAGCGGCTCTACGGTTTTTGCCTTCAGCATCTCGCACGCTTTACGTTGGAGTTTGTGCTCCATGACACCACCGCCCACTGTGCCAACGAAATCACCATCTGCTGAGACGACCATTTTGAATCCTTGTTTCCCTGGACTTCCTTTCGTGTGATCTGCGACCACCATCAGAACGAATGGTGGTTTTTTCATTATTGCTTCGAATTTTTTCATTACCCAACTTAACTTCTTAGCGTAAAATAATTTAGAGAATCCAGCATGAGCCTCAAAACGAGTCCGTAGGACGATTGATTAGAGTCTTCTATGACAGCTCTATTGATATCTGTTTGTACTCAAAAGTTTATGAAACTAGTTTTTAGACCACGGCAGTGCTCGTTTCTCTCTTTAGTCCAGCACTTTAGTGCTGGGATATGATAGAAAAGAATCTATGCCACGGCAGTGGTATTTCTCAATACCTCAAAGTTAAAGAAGAAGAGAAGTGTCACTGCCGTGGTCTAAAAACTAGTTTCATAAACCTCGGAGTACAAACAGATATCAATAGAGCTGTCATAG
>JBDQID010000199.1:0-4222 GCA_040264515.1 Chlamydiales bacterium | reverse complement strand
TGGCAACAGCTTCGCCTTTGTCAACAAAGAGATTGATTCCGTTTAGGATAGACACTTCTTTGGGGTGGTAGAAGCTTTTTTTGATATTGGACGCTTCGAGAGTCATTATTCAGCTCTTAAAATCGTTGAAGGGTGAAGGCGGCTTGCTTTAATAGCGGGGATGATTCCGGAGAAAATAGAGAGCAGTGCTGTGGCGAGAAGAACGAAGCTCAGCGCTTCGTAACTTAGTTCGTTGGGAAGGGTCTTACCATAGTATTGTGCATTAAAGGCGTCGTGTCCTTGCAAAGCATTTAAGAGAGCGACAAGAACATGTAGGTAGGAGAGTGTCAAGATTGCTGCAAGCGTTCCAAGGAGGCTGCCTAAAAAACCCATAATCGTTCCGCAAAGACCAAAAATCCATGCGATGCTTTTCGGTGGAGCTCCCATGGAAAGTAGTATTCCGATCTCTCGCTTTTTATCGTTAACGAGAAGGATGAGCATAGAGACAATGTTCGAGCATGCAACGAGGATGATGATAAAGGCGATGATGAGAAAGAGTGTTTTATCGCTACGCAGCTGTTGGATAAAATCGCGTGAGAAGTCGTACTCCTCAAAAGTTTCTATCTTCCAATACCTGTCGAGTTCTGCTTTGTTAAGTTCTGTTGAGATCTGTTCTTTTATGGAAGGGGCGTTGTAGACATTGTCAAACCAGACGTTGATCCCAGTGCCGATTGCGGACTCTTTTTGTTCCATGAATGAACGTACAGTGGATGTTGTTTCAGGTGAGACAAAGACAAGTTTTCCTCCGATCGGCATTAAACCGGGATCGTAGAATCCTGCAACAAAGATGGGAAGGCGTTGTTCTTGAACGGAGCTTGTTGTTGAGGCGTAAAAAGAGAGGTAGCCACGATCACCCAAAAGTGTTCCGCTGGTTCGAAAACTTTTTGGGAGGAGTACACCTTCTCCAAAATGTGGGCTTTGTGGAAGGCTGTTTTGAGTGAACCAGAGTGATGCGTTAGGATGGATATCAGCTTTGTCTATTTTAAGCTCTCCTAACGGAGCGCTGCCTTTGAAATGGAGATTTTGAATGGGTATGTTAAAGTTGAATTGAAGATCTGCAGCGCGTGTGACTCCTTTGATCGAGGAGCTTATGATGTTTGTTTCGAGTGTGATATTCTCTTCTAATCTGATTTGTGTGAGTTGTGAGAGCGGGTTTTTCTTTTGGCCTTGAGGGGTAAATGACGCTTGCTTTTCATTGAAACTGAGGGTGCCTTCGATAATAGAGTAGCCGCTATTTTTTAGTAGCGTATTGAGAGCATCGATCCGTTTTAAATTTTGTGGAACAATGATACGGCTTAGGCGGCCTTGTGAGTAAATTCCAGATGCGCGAATAGAGCCGTTTTGTGGATAGAGTTGCTTTGGAATCTTCCATCCGCTCTTTGCTGTTTTTAAGCTTTTGATATTAACTTCATTTAAGAATGTCGTGAGATAATTTTTAAAGATGTTTTTTGGTAGAGTGGAGGAGACGTTTGGTTGATCTTGTTGAATACTTTCCGAAGAGATGGATAAGAGGGAGAGAAAGTTGGAAAGATCATCGCCATTGGCAGGTAGAATTGTTTTGTTGATACCGGGATTTTGATCGTTAAAGGATGATAGATAGGAGAGTTGAGAGAGAAAGGATTGGGAGCTGCTTCCAAAGCTTGTTTGACGGATAAGGTTTAGGCGCATGTTAGAGAGAGCAACTTCATATTCTTGCGCTTTTAGATTTTTATCTGAAAAGATTTGAAAAGTTTCTTTGACGATATCAATGAGCTCTCCGGAGCTATTTTTATGTGGTTCTGGCCAGTAGGAGGGCATTTCGCTATCGATGTATGGATCGTAGGGATCGCTATTTGTTGTATGGCGCTTTTCTAGCAGAGACTTTGTTGTGTAGTTCGAAGCTGCGCTAACGTTATCGATTTTGTGGTAGTAGGAGTTGTAGTACTGTTCTGTTGGAGTCAGGCGAATGGGAGCTGTAAGGGAGATTAGTTTGTCAATCCAGTTTTTTTCCAGGCCGTTGGTAACGGAAAAAAAGACTAAGATAAGCCACACAACGAGTGCAATAACGGCAACGGAGATCAGTGAGATAATAGACATCGAAAGCTGACGCCAGCGCGGGATAAGGTACTTTAGCGCAATGGAGAGCTCGAAGGGGACTATGCGTTCTTTCAGGAGTTGTTTGAGAGTCTTCATGCTCGAGAGTATAGCGAAATCGATGATCTTGGTATACATGTAAAATAGTAGTTCTTGAAATGAAATTTTAAAATAGCTCTTTGTGCCGCCGTGTTTTCGCGTTAATTTTTTACGAAGATTTATTTAAAAATCAGCGAGGTGTATGTGGTTTACTTGCGCACTGTGAGTGGCTTTTATGGCGCGAAGTGCCTCGCCTAGCTGCTCTGTGTGGACTTCGAGTGTAACGCTTTTGTGGTTTGGATCTCCGATAACGGGTAGCTCATAGAGGATATCGGCTCCGTTTTCAGGCATAATTTCGTTTAAATTAAGATCGTTGTTGGTGAGAACTTGGAGTTGGATGCTTTGCTCTCCTCCGATTTCAGAGATATTCACACCAGTGATCATAGAGAGCTCTTTTACAGTTTTAGCAAAGGAGTAATCAAAGGGTATTTCGATTAATTTATGGCTGTTGTTTTGGCTGCTTTTGAGAAGTTTAACAGCTTCTGAGCCTATTGAGATTTTATTTTTTTGATCTTCAATAATAAGCTGTATTTTTTCAGGAGCTTGGTTGTTTTGTTTATGATACAGATAGTAGAGAGGGAGTGCGACACATCCCTTAAAAAAATTATCATAGCTTGCTGTGATGTTTTGGAATAGGTTTCTCCATGTATATCGAGACGTTATTACACTGAAAAAGCTGTGTTGTTGCCTTGCTTTCGTCCATGATTTTTTGAAGACAGTCCAGAATTTAGGAATCTGTGCTATAAAGGGGAATTCATAGAAAGGGGTTTGCTTGATAAAGTGTGCATACTTTTTTGCATGTCTATGTAGGTAGTCATGTGGGAGGTTTAAGCAGTTATTTAGAGTTGTACTGTTGCCAGTTCGGTTAATGTGTTGCGAACCAAAAATTAGTGATACCGGCTTGGATATGACGCCTTTGATTACAAGCTCGACGGTTGTCACGCTTCCGATAAAAAGGGTGAGGATCACGGATTTAGACTTGATAAGTTGTATGAAGCTGTGCTCTTTTCTGGCACTTTTCCAAGTGTGATAGGCGGTTTTCCAGAAGTTATTGATATGGCTAAAGAAGGGGAAATTATAGAGCGGTTTTTCTTTGCTGAATTTAGCATATGCTCTTGCGATATCTATGTAGTGCCATTTAATTGTTGCGCTACTGGTTTGAAGGGGATCTTTTTTATATCCTTTGATATGGATCTCTGCATGTTCTTGTAATTCTTCGATTTCTCTTTCAGCTTCGGTTGCAATTTTTTTGTAGCGGAGCAGTGTATTAAGTGTTGGGTCTCCTTGCTGTACATGGGAGTGATCGCTTATTGTTTCAAACCCATTGCGCTGCATAAGCTTATCCCAGTAGTCAATAGCTTGGAAGTTACGCTGCTCGTGTTGCTCTTCAACTTTACTTACACCCGTTGCAGCGTTAAAGACGCTTTGTACAACGTTTACAAGTTTTGTGAGATCGGAAGAGTGGGCGTCATACTCTCTGATAAGTACTGTTCCACCATCTTTTAGTGTTTGGTGGATGGATTGGATAAAGGGTTCTAATTTTTCTTCTGGGATATTGTGTAGGCCGATGAAGCAGGAGACAACTTCTACAGAGCGATTTTTTAAGCTATTTTTCGGTAAAGGGGCGTACTTATTGAGTTTGATAAATTTATTGTAAGGGCGGGGAAATCCGCATTGCAGGAGATCGGCGGTACTTTCTTGATTGTTAACGACAGTAACTTTACCTCCTAATCTAAGGGATTTTTTAATGGGAGTTATCATGCGCCCGGGAAGTCCAATTTCGATGTATCCTCTGAGCCCTGTACTCTCATCCATAATTTCAACAAGCTGCTGGCTTAGAGTTTGTTTTTGCTCTTTTAGAGAACGTAGGGTGGCAAGGGAGGCGCGTATCTTGCTTTTTCTGGCCTCGTTAATGCGATCGGATAGAATGGAGTAGAATTGTTTGTCATTGATGACTCCCTGTTTTTCACGAATGTCATCGATAAGATTATAAAATTTTGTGCTGTTGAGT
>JBDQID010000198.1:0-4224 GCA_040264515.1 Chlamydiales bacterium | reverse complement strand
TGCAGGGAACATTATCATACTTGACCCTCAAGGGCAGCCTACTCAACCAGGCCCTCATCCCATAACACTCACTCCCCAGGAAGAACATTCTGGTCGTCCCCATCATCCCGATAGACCCGATCGCCCTGATAGACCCGATCGTCCTGACAGACCCGATCGCCCTGATAGACCCGATCGTCCCGATAGACCCGATCGCCCACATGACCATGGGCACGGATATGGCGGCGGTGGCGGCGGCGGCGGCGGCGCTGGCGGTAACGGCGGTAACGGTGGAGCCGGTGGTAACGGCGGCAACGGCGGTAACGGCGGAACAGTCGGAGATGTCGATATTGATATTGGCGACTTCGATATAGATATTGGCGATGTTGGAGGAGATGTCAATATCGATATTGATATCGATATTAACATCGGTAACGGCGGCAACGGTGGTAACGGCGGCAACGGCGGTAACGGTGGTAACGGCGGTAACGGTGGTAACGGCGGTAACGGCAACGGCGGTGGTGGCCATAACCATGAGCTACTTTTCGAAGCTATTACTAACTTAACTGAGTCCATTAATGTCTTAAGTGAAAAAATCGACGACCTTTCTATAAATGTCGGAGATAATACTGTAGCCATTACAGAGCTAACAGAAACACTTATTGATATTGACTTTGGAGGCGGTGGCCCAGGCGGTGGTCGTGGTGGTGGTGGTGACGGTATAGGACTAGTAGAGCTCGAAGCTTTACTTCGATCTCTCGGACTCCAACCTGGAGCAGGAGGTTCTCCCGGACCACAATCCCCTCCTCCACAAAGTCCAAGCCCATCAGGATTCTTTAACACCCGAGCCTTTGTCGGAGGTTTAAACCTTGGCGCCCTACCAAACTCTTCAGTCTTTGGTGGAGCCGCAACAGGTGGCTTTGGTGGGTTCATCACACCATTCCAAGACTTCTCTTCAGATGGCTTATTAGCCAATGAAGGTGTCACTCAGTTCAGTCTATTTGGCAGAGACGTCCGATAGATTTAAACTGTGATAAAACAACAAAGCGGCAGTGAAGTATTTATACTTCACTGCCGCTTTTTCTATTATTTCAAGCAAGCAAACCACTCTTTCGTAGCCTCTGCAATAGACGCTTGATCCCATACGGGAGCCTCTTTCCACAACTGAATATTTGACATCATAATTTCTACACCTCTTTCAAAAGGCACCTCTGCTCTCCAATCTAAAAGTTCTTTTATCTTAGAAGTATCAGCAAAAGTACAATCTGGCTCTCCTGGACGCTTTGGTAAATATTCAACATCACCTCCAATTAAAGAGACAAGATCATTAATCGAATAACTACCACCAGAGCCCACATTCATGATTTCACCCTCAACTTGAGAATCGGCTGCTTTAATAAAAGCTGCAACGACGTCTGAGACAAAAGTAAAATCTCGAGTTTGAGTTCCATCTCCAACAACTGTTAATTTTTTTCCCGCCAACTTCTGCGCAAGAAAAACTCCAAATACAGCACCATAACTTCCTGTTGTTCTAGCTCTTGGACCATACACATTAAATAAGCGTAACGAAACCACTGGCAAGCCATAAACTTGCTGCCAATGCAAGGCGTACTGCTCACCTGCATACTTTGTAAATGCATAAGGATACATCGATCTCACAGGAGCTATCTCCGGTGTTGGATAGACATCTGGAATGCCGTAACAAGACGAAGATGCTGTGTAGATGAATCGCTTTACCTGATGCATACGAGCGGCTTCTAAAACAGCCATTGTTCCATTTACATTCGCCTGATGATACTGCATCGGTTTTTGAATCGATGGCACAATATCAGCTAAAGCTGCCAAATGAAAAACCCAATCCACTCCTTCAAAAAAAGAGTGCATCTCATCAAATTCACTAATATCAACTTGATGAAAAGTGAACAAAGGATGAGAGCTCACACTTGCTAAATTTTCTTTTCTTCCTGAAGCTAGATTATCAAGTACAATAACCTCATGTCCATCTCCTAATAACGCTTCTGTGAGATGACTTCCAATGAAACCTGCTCCCCCTGTCACTACTGCTTTCATGCTCTTTTCCTTAGCCTAATTGTTTCGTAAATCCCGTCTGAAACCTTTCAACGAGATTTGTGCAGAATGCTTTATAGTGATATTTTTCTTCTATAACTTCTCTTAAGTTTAACCCAATTGTTTTTCGCAGTTCAGGGCGATCAAGATAATAGCGACACTTCTCAAGCAACTCCTCTCTCGATGAAAAATAATCAAAATGCTCTCCAGCCTGAAGATCATCCGGCATACTACACCAAACAATACTCTCGGGTACATAATGCACCAAGAAAAACGCTCCTAACTGCCCACCTTGAAAGATACGTGGATGAAAACAACTCAAAGGATTAATCGATAAGTTTATTCTGTTCTCTAAAAACCGTCTCTCATATTCAAATCGACTCTCAGCATGCCCACAAGCATGTTTTTGCAAATGAGAAAACATCCCCCAATTAGCTCCCGTAAGTGCCAAAGAAAACTGCTCTTCATGCAAACAGTTCACCATTTTCAAGCTCATCAAGTGGTGATAATAGTTTACAATCGCAAGACCCAGTTCCACCGGCCCTAACTCTAAACAGTCTTGAAAGCTAATAAGCTCTTCTTTTTCCACCTTCTCTGTAATAACCTTACTAATTTCATTTATCGACGTCTCTCTATCATCCTCTCTCCAACTTGTATAGACCTCTTTGTCAATAAAATCTCGGAACTCCCCTGTCGCACTCATCGTTTTGACAAAGCCCACATCATACACAGGCTCTACATCCATTGAATCAATATCTATTACTGAAGGATCTGCCGGAAGAAAGTCACAAAAAACCTGCTCCGAAGGAGCTCCACTTAGTAAACTTTTTTCGTAAAACTGCTTTACATAAAAAAAGACCTGGTCGCTTTTCCCCAACGGATTTCTCTTCAAATGATCCACAAAAAGAATATGTGGAAGATCGTCTTGTAGCGAGTAGAGCGTTGGCACCGAACAATTAATACTCAAAGGCTTCGGATCCTTATATGAATTCGGACTCCTAATGAGAATATCAGGCTTAAACGCCTCGATTTCAATATTCGTTGCCAACGTGTAATCCGTGTGATGCGAAGCGCATGGCGAATGCATCCACACATCGTATCCCAGCTCTTTCAAACTCGTTGTACACGAGTCCGAAAAGCGCTTTACAGCCACAGATGAACACGCTCTATCAACATAAATCCGAGGCTTCTCTCCGGCTAAAAGCTCTCGACAACGCTCTTGAAATGCCGCGCTATTGTAATAATGACGAATAGACTTTGTTGCATCCTGTGCACGCTTTACATACGCCCTTCTTCGTGCTCTAACATCCTTTAACACTTTCTCTCTTAAAGGACTCTCTTTTGCACCCGCTACCGTTTTGCAAAACAAAAACGGAGAGCGCAAATTCGATACTTCGCGAGCTAAAAGCTCTTCATACTCGTTAGCATGCCAAATTTTCAAACGGCCCTCTTCTAATAGCTCAAGAGAGTTCTCATATGAAATCAATTCAGCTAAAACTTCTGGCTTCGAAAAAATAAGTAACATGCTATTGCAAACTCGGCCAATCATTTTCGGAGGCAAAAATTGCTCAATAAAACGCTTCGAAGGAGCAAAGTCCACCATAATCAGCGCCGGTTTATCAAAGTCTCGAATAGGCTCATCATAAATAACACAACTCTGATTCTCACTTATTCCCGAAGAGAGCGACTCTTGAGCAAGCGTAGAAAGATAGTTTAAATAGTTCAGTTGCATCCTTAAATCCTCACGTTCTCTTCAAAACTACGTAAATTGAATACAGAATGAAGGTTCGAGCAACTCTGTAGGACGATTGCTTAAAGCTTTCTATTTATGAAACTAGTTTAGAGCCAGCTTTTTTAAATTTTAAAAGCAGAAAACTGCGTTATATTCCTCGATAACTCATTCCATACTTATCGAATAAACCTCTTATTTTTTTACTTTAAAAGTAAAAATAAAAAAAATCATGAGAAAAAAAAAGTTCCTATGTAAGGTTATTTTTGAAAACAGATAGTCCTCGGAGGAAAGAAATGAGAGATCGTTGGTCATCGCGCACGCTATTTTTATTTGCCGCTATCGGCTCTGCTGTCGGATTAGGAAATGTATGGCGCTTTCCGTATCTCGTTTATAAATTCGGTGGAGGTGCTTTTTTAGTCCCTTATTTACTCGCTCTTTTCTCCATT
>JBDQID010000197.1:0-4247 GCA_040264515.1 Chlamydiales bacterium | reverse complement strand
CCAGCAGTAAAGTGCTGGGCTAAAGAGAGAGACGACTACTAGCGTGGTCTAAAAACTACTTTTATAAACCAGTAGACAGGGCGGAATTAAGAGTCGAACTGACGTTAAATTACAACTTCTGTTCTTGCGTTCTCGTATTGGAAATATCCAGATGGTTTTATTCCGAGAATTGCACTGCTGTAATCAAAAAGGTGGAATCATAATGACTCGATTTTGTAAATTGGACGTCCGCTCTTTTTTTTGGCGGATTGTAAACGACAAGCTGAGGGCTATATATGCTTAGATTTTTTTCTCTACTATTCATTTGTTTAACAACCGTTTCGCTACAAGCTGGATACATTGTCTCAGAAGGCAAGCTAATGGACAAAAGTTATTTGGCTACAATGTCGGCAGAGAAGCATTTTGAAGCTGGAGCTGCAGCATTAGAGGCTGGTCCATGTAGAGAGGCAATGAAGCATTTTCGCATCGTTGTGTATAACTATCCAGATTCAGCGCTTGCAGATGAAGCTCTTTATTTTCTGGCGGTCTCTTTTTTTAAAGGAGGCGATTTTGATCTAGCAAATCAAACGTTTTCAGATTATCTAGCCCTTCCCAATCATTCGAAGTATTTTGAAGAAACCGTTCGCTACAAGTTTTTCATCGCTGAAAAATTTGCACAAGGTCATAAAAAGCACGTTTTTGGAATGGAAAAAATGCCGAAGTGGGCGCCTGCTTTCGATGAGAGTATTACTATTTATGATGAAATTATTTCTATTCTTCCACAACACGATTTTGCAGCAAGAGCTCTTTTTGCAAAGGGTAGTTTGATGCTCTCAAAGCAAAACTTTCGCGAATGTCACGAAGTTTTTAACCTTTTCTTACACCGTTTCCCAAAGCACGAACTCGCTCCACAAACATATACCACTTTGGCACACCTCTTCCTCGAGCAACACAGAGCGCAGCCTCAAAATCCAGATCTTTTAGCCTTAGCGAATATCAACAGGAAAAAATTTTCCGAAGCATTCCCTAATGATTCTCGTATTGAAAAATTGGAAGACGCTTTAGTGCAGATGAAAGAGGTTTATGCAGAAGAGCTTTATTCTACAGGCCAGCTTTATGAGAGAAAAAAAGAGCCTACAGCGTCAGTTCTATACTATTCAAACACGATTTTACAGTATCCTAATACCGATGCTGCGAGACTTTCAAAAGAACGCTTGAAAGAACTTGAAGATTACGCTATAAAGTTGGACTTACCCAAGGAATTATGGCAATGAGATATTCCCTTTTTTTTATTCTTTCTATCCCACTGTTTTTAATTAGTTTTACATCGTGTGGATATAAAAGAGGACATGGCACTATCTCAGACGCTTATAGCACAGTTGCAGTCCCTTATATAGAAGGGGATATGGAAGGTGCTTTAACAGCTGAGCTTATTCGCCAGTTGGGACAGTCCGGCGCATTTGAATATTCTGATAGTTCATCTGATTTAACTCTGAATGTTAAGATTATCGATCATCATGAAGAGTTTATTGGTTACGATTTTGATGTCGACTCAGCAGGGACCCCTGTTCGAAGACTTGTTCCTACAGAAGCTAGGTACAGTGTTTTAACCGAGGTGACATTGATTGAAAATGTTTCAGGTAAAGCCCTTGTTGGGCCTCGACGCTTCTCATCCTCTGTCGATTACGATTTTGATCCCGATATAACAAGAAGTAATGTCACAAGCTTTTCACTTGGACAATTGAATGCAAAAGATGCTGCAGAAGATGCTGCAATGAAGCCTTTGGGAGCGTCTTTAGCAAAAAATATTATAGACCATATTGCAAATAGCTGGTAGCGGAGATTTATATGAGATGCAAGGCTAAGCTTAACGCTTTGTACGATATGTTAGATTATATTACAGACCAAGCAGTTTCTATGGGGTTTGTCGATGCTGATATTTCAAAGATACAGATGGCATCGGAAGAAATCCTTACGAATGTAATTAAATACGCTTATGTTGAAGATAATGGTGGCGATGTAGAAATCACTTGTCAGGAGACAAGGGATAAACTTCTTGAAATCGTTATCAAGGATATGGGAGTACCCTTTAACCCTTTGGAAGATTCAGCTGAAGTAGATGTTAATGCTTCTCTTGAAGAACGAAGGATAGGTGGGCTCGGAGTGATGATGGTTCAACATATGATGGATGACATTAGCTACAAAAGAGATCAGAATTATAACGTATTTACGATGAAGAAACGGTTTTCTCAAGAATTAAATGGAAGCAGTTAGGAATTCTTCTAATTACTTCATTTGACTGATGAGCGCTTCGTTTTCTTCAATGTCTTTAAGGAAATAGTCTAAAATCCTAAGGATAAGTCGCGGAGCGTTATAGATCCCCGTTGTGCAAAAAACAACTTCGAGTTCTGGTCCATCGGGCCCAGAATACGTTATAAGTGTAAATGTTTTGGGAAGTCCGTCTTCGACTCTTGGAACAATCCAAATCATAAACTGTTGATTATGAAGAGTTATCTTTTCTCGTGATTCAACAACATGAAAGTAATCTGTTAAAGAACGGGTGATATCTGATGAGTAATCACGGCAACGCAGGAGGCCGATGGAATGCAGAAAGGCAAGATCAATATCGATAATCCCATCTGGTGCCCACTGGGTCAGATCACTCATATAGGTGTGAAAGAATTCTTCGTATTCTTCTGGTGTAATCACCTAACTAATCCTCTTTTGATTTCTCTTTAGGTGATTCTCTTCCCTAGATCTATTTTCGCTGCTAACCCCTTTTCCTTCAATGTTTTTTTTGAATTCAGGACCCTTTATAATGAGACTATTTCATCTGTTTTTTTTCATACTCTTTATCAGCTGCTCTTTACAGGCGGATCCATTAGATATTGCGATTAGCGCCAAAACTGCTATTTTGATTAATAGCGAAACAGGGCGTGTTTTATTTGAAAAAAACGCAGATGAAAAAATTTATCCTGCGAGTACAACGAAAGTTGCTACGGCACTTTATGGGTTGAATATTGGTACGGATCGCCTAGAAGAGCTTACGACAGCTAAGCAGGAAGCTGTAGGATCGATCTCTTCTGCAAAGAAGAGAAATAGTGGTTACGCTTTTCCTCCACACTGGATTGAACAGGGTGGAACTCATATGGGAATTAAGCGTGGGGAAAAGTTGAAGTTGATCGATCTTTTTTACGGTTTGATGCTTCCTTCTGCAAATGATGCAGCAAATGTTATAGCTCAGCATCTTACGGGTTCCATTCCAGAGTTTATGACGCAGCTTAATCGTTATCTGAAATCGATAGGATGTACAAATACAAGCTTTAATAATCCACACGGACTTCATCATCCCGATCATACGACAAGTGCAAGGGATTTAGCGTTAATAGGGCGCGAGGCTATGAAGTTGGATCTGTTCCGAGAAATTGTGGCCTCCGAGAGATATCTGCGTCCACAAACGAATAAGCAGCAAGCTACTATGATGGGACAGCTAAACAAGCTTGTGCGTAGAGCTTCAAAACATTACTATCAGCCAGCGCTTGGAATCAAGACAGGTTATACAAGTGAGGCGGGTCACTGCCTTGTTGCAGCTGCAAAAGATGAAGGGCGCTATTTAATTGCTGTTGTTACAGGTTGTGATGATAGAGAGCACCGTTTTAAGGATACAACAGCTCTTTTTGAAGCAGCATTTAGAGAGAAGAAGCTGAGAAAAGAGATTCTGCCACAAGGCTCCCAGTCTCTTTCGTTAACAGTTGAGGGTGCGGATGGCCAGTTGAAGACGTATCTTAAAGAGCCTATTGCAATTGAGTATTTCCCGTCTGAAGAGCCGTCGTTAAAGGCTGCCATTCATTGGAAAGAGCTCACTCTTCCCGTTCAAAAAGAAGAGCTTGTGGCCGAGGTCGAGGTGATTTCATCTGACCCTCCAATGCATTTGATAGTGCCTCTTTTCGCAGAAGAAGAGCTGCAAGCGTCACTTTTTTTTAGTTTAACCGAAAATTTTACTCAAAATTGGCACTGGCTACTAGCAGCCCTTGGCTCTTTTACACTGTTTGCCGCCTTTATCCTCAGTCGTCGATAACCTTAGCCCTATTTTGTGGATGAGCCTTAAATTAACGTGAGATCGAATCTTAATTTAGTCTTGTTTAGTGGTTTATGGAAATGGTTTTTAGACCACGGTAGTGGTCGTCTCTCTCTTTAGCCCAGCACTTCAGTGCTGGGAGAGGATAATAATAACATTGTACCGCGGTAGCGGTACTTCTCTTCCTCTT
>JBDQID010000196.1:0-4252 GCA_040264515.1 Chlamydiales bacterium | reverse complement strand
CTTTAATCTTCATGCGTCACTCGCGTCGTATCAGATTTTACCAAAACCAAAATCTCTTTATTTTTTGAAAGAAAAAGAGCTCTTTCAGGGACACTCTCCTCTCTATCCAGAAGTGCAACGGAAGCATTCGTACTCTCCTTACCGTTTTTATCTGGATTCTCAAAACGAAAAAATAAATATTTCAAATGAATTGTACAGTAATTGGCAGCAAGCAATTCATAGTTGGGATGCAGCCAAGGGGTATGGTAGCATAGAGTTAACGGGAACTCGCTTTGCTCATAAAAGCTACCTTTTAGGAATCTATCGCAAACTTGCACCTTCGACAAAGCTTGGTGTGGGCTATAACCTAACAACGTTATCAAATAGCTCCATTGATGAAGATAAAGAAAGCGCTCTTTTTATCAGTCTTGTTTTTAAGTATTGATTTACACTGTTTTATTCATATAGAATTGAAAAACTTAATTAAACAGTTTCACTGAATCTTTAAAGTCTAGAAATTTAAGTGAATTAGACTCTTTTGAGAGATCTTATAGGTATCTTATGGAATTTAAGTCTGTAGCGCTCTCATTTTAGTATGTTTTTTATCTGTACTTATTTGGAAACAATATGAGTTCGATTCTTGAATTATAACAATTGAGGTATGGAAGCTTGGCATAATAGTTTGGAGCATAATGTTTCAAAACCTTCTCTTTTACCCCAAAGATATCGAAGGAAGTGAAAGATAGCTGGGAGAGAAGGGTTCTTTTTAGACTTAAGTTCAGTTTGAGGTTATTTTGCTTCTCTGCTCATTGCTGTGCGAGTTTTTGCACTTAACATTTATTGTTATATCTAGATGGTAAATATATTTATTCAGAATGCTTGTAAGGTTTGGTTGTCTCATTGACAATTTCCATGGAGATGCTATACTTGCACATTCTGTTAATGGATTCTTGGGTGAATAATGAAACGCTTGGCTATTTTAGGCAGTACGGGCTCTATTGGTACGAGTACTCTACAGGTGGTACGCCATCTTAAAGAGAAAGTAGAAGTTGTAGCCCTTGCGGCGCACTCGAATATTGATCTTTTAGAAGAGCAAGCAAGAGAGTTTTCTCCCTCTATTATAGCAGTCGTTGATAAGCAAAAAGCTTTGGAGCTGCAAAAACGCCTTCCTTCTGTCCGTGTGGTAGCAGGGCATGAAGGTGTTGAAGAGGCCGCGACTTTTCATACTGCAAACTTTGTTATCTCAGCAATTGTTGGTACAGCAGCTCTTCTTCCCACTATTGCCGCGATTAAAGCTAAGAAAAACATAGGTCTTGCGAATAAGGAGTCCCTCGTCGCAGCTGGTGCTATTGTTACAGCTCTTGCTAAAAAAAATGGAGTGGATCTTATTCCCATTGATAGCGAACACAACGCGATTTTTCAATGCTTACAAGGCGAGGAAGACACGTCGATTTCGAAAATTCTTCTAACGGCTTCCGGTGGTCCTTTTCGGGAGTTCACACCCTCCCAGCTCGATTCCATCAAGCCGTCGGATGCGCTAAATCATCCGACTTGGTCTATGGGACCAAAGGTTACTATTGATTCTTCAACCTTAATGAACAAAGGGCTCGAGGTTATTGAAGCTTTTTGGCTCTTTGGAGTAAAGCCCGAGCAGATTCAAGTGCTTGTTCATCCACAAAGTATTGTACATAGCATGGTTGAGTTCAGAGATGGTTCGATTAAAGCTCAACTCAATGAGCCCAATATGATCAATCCCATTCAACACTCCATTATGTATCCTAAGCGACTCAATTCGATGTTTCCTCCATTTGATTTTTCTCGCTACTCTTCTCTTAACTTTTTCGCTCCTGATACCAAGCGATTTCGCTGCTTGGATTTAGCTTTTCAAGCATTGAAAGAGGGCAGAAGTATGCCGTGTTATATGAATGCTGCTAATGAAGCACTTGTTAATCGCTTTTTGTTAAAAGAAATTCAGTGGAAGGATATCGCCTTTAAGCTCGAAACGCTCATGCTGCAGCATACACTCTCTGATGATTCGAATTTAGATTCTTTATTGTTGGTCGATAAAGAAGCAAGAAAGCAAGCTGAAAAAATATAAAAAGTCTTATTTAAGGTAAAAAAATGTTCACCTCTATTCTATATTTAGTTCTCACTCTGGTTGGTCTAGGATTTCTTATCTTTATCCATGAGCTTGGTCATTATTTTATGGCGCGTCATGTTGGAATGAAGGTCGAAGTCTTTAGTATTGGCTTTGGAAAACCGATCTTTACTTGGACGTTTCAAGACGTTAAATGGCAAGTATGCTGGATCCCCTTTGGTGGATACGTTAAGATTACCGGGGAGCAGCAGGGTGAAAATGATGACCCTTATGATGTTCCGGATGGCTTTTTTAGCAAAACACCGATGGCGCGTATAAAAGTAGCTTTCATGGGTCCTTTTGTAAATCTTGTCTTTGCCTTCCTTGCCTTTTCGACTCTTTGGTTTATGGGAGGACGTGAAAAGCCGTATACGGACTTCTCTTCTTATATAGGCTGGGTAGATCCGGACTCAGAGCTCTATGTAGAAGGTGTGCGTCCTGGAGATCAAATCGAGAGTTATGATGATCACGCCTTTCAGAGTTCAAAGGATCATTTGCATGCAGCAATGATTGGTGATGGAGAAATCACGGTTAGAGGAATTAAAAAAGATTTAAAAGACGGCATCGATGTTCCGTTTGAAAAAACGGTTAAAGCGTACCCCCATCCTTATGCTCAAAATGATGACGTTTTAACTCTTGGAGTTTTAAATTCAGCGCGTTTTTTAGTTTATGATCGCTTTCCTGATGGTTCAGAGAATCCTCTTCAATCTGGTGTCCCTATGGCCAGTAGCGGTATTGAGTATGGTGATAGAATTTTGTGGCTAGATGGAGAAATGATTTACTCAAAAGAGAGCTTTACTCGCCTTCTTAACGAAGAGCGTGCGCTTCTTACCGTTCAACGTGGAAATCAAGTTCTTTTAATGCGTGTTCCACGGATGCCATTAGCCGAATATAAGCTAGCGCCTCTTTATAAAGAGGAGTTAGAAGATTGGCAGTACGAGGCAAAACTTGCAGGCCAGTTGTTGGATCTTTTCTTTATTCCTTACAATCTTACTTGGGACTGTGTTGTTGAAACGCCTTTTGCCTTTATTGATAAAGAAGATGAAACCAGAGCGTTCCCTCAGATCCCTTATTCTGAAAAAAGTAGATCTCTACTGCCTCATGACCGTATTTTAGCTGTTGATGGTCTACCTGTGAAAAGATCTTATGATCTTTTGAAGGCAATTCAAGAAAGACATGTGAACGTGATTGTGCAAAAAGGTGTTTTTACAAATTCAGCTTTATCGTTAGCATCTTCAAATTCTTCTTTTCTTGATTTTGATGTTAAAGAGATTGAAAACCTTGCTGCAACGATTGGATTTGGATCAGCTATAGCGTCTTCAGAAAAGTACGCTCTTCTTAGCCGAATTAAGCCTATCATGAGAAAGGATCTTCCGATTCCTCAAGAAAAGAAAGAGCTCCTTTCGAAATTTTTAGATGAGCAGAAAAAGCGGCTCCAGGAGATTGATGACCCTCAGAAAAGAGCTGAGGCTTTGAATCTTCTAGAAGGCCATCAAACAGAGCTTGTTGTTGGCGTTGCCTTACAAGACATGGCAGTACAATACAACCCACCCCCACAAAAACTTTTCGGTAATGTTTTCGAAGAGGTATGGCGCACTCTAACAGCACTTGTAACGGGTTATCTGAATCCGAAGTGGCTCGCAGGACCCATTGGTATTGTTCAGATTATTCATTATGGTTGGACTGTAGGTATTAAAGAGGCGCTTTTCTGGTTAGCTGCAATTAGTCTTAATTTAGGTGTTTTGAATTTACTGCCTATTCCGATTCTTGATGGTGGATCTATTTGTTTTTCACTTTTTGAGATGATTTCAAAGCGGCGTCTAAATCCAAAGATGATGGAGCGGTTCATCTTACCATTTGTCTTTCTCTTGGTTGGATTTTTCCTCTATATTACCTATCAGGACGTTGTCAGAATTTTAGAGCGCTTTGTCACGTTCTAATTCAATGTTTAATTTAAAACTTTACCCTTACGCAACATTCAATGAGAGTGCGGGCGCGGAGCGCCCCATTCGCATCAACCTAACATAGATTTCTGATATTTAGTGCTATGTGCAGGTCGTACTACTATTAACGTCGTTCGACTCTTAATTCGATCCTGGTTAATGGCTTTTGATAATAGTTTCTAGAACACGGTAG
>JBDQID010000195.1:0-4255 GCA_040264515.1 Chlamydiales bacterium | reverse complement strand
TTGAACAAAGCCTCGGGTGACCAAAGGGAACCAGTGGTCAGATAACCAAAAGTCCAGAGCTCGTAAGAGCGACTGAGAAAGATAGCTGCATTATTCAGTCGCCCTTGCGGGCTCTGGTTTCTATCTACCTAACCACGGGTTCCCTACGGTCACCCGAGGCTTTGATCAATCGTCCTACGGACTCGCTCTTTACCTCATCTTTTCTTTAATTATCGTTTATAAGTGTCTATGACATACTTTCTTTCAAAAAAAGCCATTTTAAAGGTGGTCTAAACTGTTTTTACCTAATTAAAGATGTGGGTAATGCTAAGCACTAAAATGCTGGGCTAAAAAGAGAAACGACCACTATCGTGGTCTAAAAACTATTCCTATAACCTCTTTAGAACCAGCTTTCTTTCAATTTTAGGCGCAGAAAACCGCGCTAAAAGAGCTGGCAGTGAAAAATAAAAAAGCTGACCATTATCGAATGACATCGTAAAATAGTCACACTCCAAAACAAAAGAGACGCGAAAATTTTCTTAACTTTCTTCTTAAAAAAATTTTCACGTCTCCTTCGCTTCCTTCACGCCCTTACGTGTTAAATCTGCCTAAGAACTCTCACCTTATCGGTGTTGAGCCACACTTCTGTGTCCATTGGGAGCAAAATGAATAACGCTATCAGGAAAAAACTCAGAGAGCACTTTCGCTGCGTTATCACCCTTTGCCACCATTTTCTTTGCGCTATAAACACAAAGACCCACACCGTGACCCGTACCGTGGCCTACAAACGTTACGTTGTCACCGTCTACATCAATTGTGAAATCACTACTCTTAAGGTTATTTTTACCAAGGTGTTCTTGGAGTGTAAAGAAGTCGACAACGCGTGAACGACGAGAATCTCCCATGCGAACAGTATGCACCCTGTCCGAAGCTTTGAAAACTTCCAAATCAACAACTTTATCAAGCTTTGCGATACGCGCTAAATCATCCTTAGAAACCGTAGTTGACCACTCTGTATCTTCTCGATTTAGTGACGCAAAAGGCGCCTCAACTCCATCTTTTGGACCAGGCGTATCCTGACGGAACATCACAGAATATGGCGCTGTCATACCGCCACTGTGAGCTGTCCAACGCGCAGGAAAAATATACTCAACACCGTCAACCAAATGCTTTAAAATAAGATGACTTGTCTGATCCACAGCCTCTTCAACACCCGTCTTGCGGTTCGTTACAGCAAATCCTTCATAACCCACCTTCTCTGCATTCACATGCCAAAAAGCTCCCTTAGAACGCGATGCAAGATAGTAAGAATCCGTACGTGTCACAATAGCAAGAGCTGCTAGTACTTCTTGTGATAAAGGTTCGTCAACCTGAAGCGAGAGAATCGATTTTACGTAATCTTCAATATCTACTTCATTCACAACGCCAATTTTATCATTTCCAATTTGGTAAATATAAGTGGACCCTCGATACTCAACACCGTTAACAAGCGTTGTTGTCTGCTTACCATCCGGAACAATCACAATCTGGTACACATCAGGGAACTCCTCCCCCCACTTCAAGCCAGGGCCCCTAGGCTGTATAAAATGACTCTTTCCAAAAAAACGCGTGCCAAGCTTCTCAAAGTTTTCAGGGTTATAAATATTATAACCACCCTTAACCTCTAAAAGAACACCGTCTACTTTTGGAATAATCAACACTTTGATTGTTGGAGGTCTCTCTTCTTTGTCAAAACCCAAAAATGCTTTCATCTGGCTCCAAGCCGCAGCTTCAACCGTGTTTATGCCACTCATCAACAAAGCAAAAATGGCCACTACTCTAAGAATCATTGTTATCTCCAAAATCTTTAGCTTTTTTCAAATGCTCGTAAGCAAGCGCCGTTACCATACGTCCCTTCGATGTTCTCTTCAGAAACCCTTGTAAAATCAGGTACGGCTCATAAACCTCTTCCACTGTTGACGGCTCTTCACCCACCGCAACACCTATGGTCTTCAATCCCACAGGCCCACCCTCGTAGTGGTCAATAATAACATTCAGAATCTTTTTGTCCATCTCATCTAGCCCTTGATGGTCAATTGCTAACATTTCCAATGCGTCAGATACCATCGGTTTGTTCGCAAGACCTGTCTCTGAGCGCATCTGAACGTAATCTCGCACCCACCGTAAAAGATTGTTAGCAATACGAGGAGTCCCCCTAGAACGACGCGCAATCTCCGCTGCACCCTCAATTTCTAAATCCAAATTCAGAATCCGGCTCGAACGACACAAAATCTTTTCCAAAATCGGAGGCTTATAATAATCCAAACGACAAGTTAACGCAAAACGCGAGCGCAAAGGGCTCGTTAACAAACCAGTTCGCGTTGTCGCTCCAACAAGCGTAAACCTGTTCAAATTCACCTGTACAGAACGTGCACTCGGACCACTGTCAATCATCAAATCAAGAACAAAATCTTCCATCGCCGAATACAAATACTCTTCAACATTCCTGTTCAAACGATGAATCTCATCGATAAAGAGAACATCACCATCCTGCAAATTCGTAAGCAATCCCGCAAGATCCCCAGCCTTTTCCACTACAGGACCAGACGTCACAACAATATTCGTTCCCATTGTCTTAGCAATAATATTCGCAAGCGTTGTCTTACCAAGACCCGGAGGACCACAAAAAAGGCAGTGACCCAAAGCCTCCCCTCGCTTCAATGCAGCTCCCATAAAGACTTCTAAACGCTCACGGACCTGTTCTTGACCCGAAAAGTCAGATAACGACTGAGGACGTAATGGGAGCTCAAAAGCTTGATCTTGTTTCGATATTGTCGATTCAATGTAACTTTCGGTCATAATGATAAAATCCCTAACGCGTGCAGAAAGACAAGTACGATTAAAAGCGGTGAGAGGTATTTAAAGCAAAGTGAAAAATAAAAAGAAAAAAGCGGAGACCCCTTTTCCGGTAAAAGCTCTCTAAGAGCAGAACTCGCTCCCCAACGCCAACCAATAACAACAACCGCCACGAATCCTCCAAGAGGAATCATCACACTCGTTACAAAAAAGTCGATCCTATCCAAAAAGAGTAAAGAGAGCGCACTCGGAATCCCCAACACAAAAGCTCCACCACCGCAAGTAAGTACCGCTTTTCCCCTAGAAAACCCGCGCTCTTCAACAAGATACGCAATGCACGGCTCCATAGCGGAGATCTCTGATGTCAAAGCAGCCAAAAATACGAAGAAAAAGAAAAAGAGCGCTGCAAAATATCCGCCCGGTAAATGGCTGAAAACATGGGGCAATGTTTCGAAAAGTAAAGATGGTCCCTCCGTTGGCTGAGCTCCCACAGAAAAAACAACAGTGAAAATAGCAACCGCTGCAAGAAGAGATATCAAAGTATCCGCTAAAGCGATCGGAAGACAAGAGCCTGGAATGCTATCGTCATCTGAGAGATAACTACCGTATGTAATCATTGTCCCCTGACCAACACTCAAAGTGAAAAAAGAGTGACCAAGCGCTGTAATAATCGCCATGGGTGTGAGCTGAGACCAGTTAGGCGAAAATAAAAATTGCAAAGCTTTGTCTGCATTTGGAAGCATCAAACCATTAATTACAAGCCCAATAAGTATGAAAAAGAGCAAAGGCATAATATACGATGTCGCCCTCTCAATCCCCTTACGTACTCCGCGAAAAAGAATTGCTACACAAAAAAACATAAAAAGAAAATGAAATCCAACAGCCCACAGAGGTGATGCAACAAGAGTATGAAAAAGATTCGCCGCAGAACCTTGCGCTTTAAGCGTCGTTAAATTGCCCAAACACGCTTCGATAAAATAGCCCAAAATCCATCCAGCAACCACACTGTAAAAAGAGCTAACGATAAATCCCGTTGCGATAATGCAAAGACCCGCCTTGCCACCACCTAAAGAGGCAAGCGCCCTCGACGGATTACTCTTCGTCTTCCTCCCAATCAAAATCTCCGCAACCAAAACAGGAAAACCAATAAAGAGTAGACAAATTAAATAAACTGCGATAAAAGCAGCCCCTCCGTTTTTTCCTACTATATAAGGGAATTTCCAAATGTTAGCTAAACCAACAGCAGAACCCACAGCCGCAAAAATAAAGCCAATCCTCGACTGCCACGACTCTCTTTCCATAACTTCAAACCTAAAAATAAAAAATGATGTCTGTTATATCAATTCAAAGATTATTTCACAAAACTTAAATATTCTCTTGATGAATTCCTTATACTTTAGTATAATACTGAGAGTGTTAATTTTATATTCATAAAAGATTT
>JBDQID010000194.1:0-4268 GCA_040264515.1 Chlamydiales bacterium | reverse complement strand
GTACAAAAAGTACTCATTGCAGCTCACGAACTGACAACAGGATTCGATCCTAGCCTCAATCCAAATTTTTTCTCAGAAGATTCAGTCTCGGCAGATAAAGAAACATTTTCTGTATCCAAAGATCTTGATAATTATCAGACGAATTACAAAACGATAAAGGAGTTCTTTCAAGGAAGAATCGCTCAAGAAGCAGGTCAAGCTTCCAAAGGAAATATCAAGGCTAAGGGAGGACAACCATCAGCTCCAGCTCCCAAAGAAGCGATTAAGATTAAAGCTGGAGATACAACAGAGATTTCACCTGCAAACTTTAATGCTTTAAAAAAGAGCTTGAAAACGGAAATAGAGGCGCAACGTACACAGATAAAAGAGTTAAAAGAAAAAATCACTTCCAAGAAAAAAGCTATGCCCTCAGAAGAGGCTGGCTCTAGGAAGCTGATTAGGAATCTTAATAAGGCGTTAGGAGGGCTAGATAGAAAACTAGAAGCTGTTAATGGAGCACTAACAACAAACTTAGAGGGTATTGACTCTTTATCTTATGAAAAAGCAACCTCCCTGCAGAACGAGTTAGATAGTTGCCAGCAGTTTAGCTCAAGTGTAATAGAGAAGTTAGATGCTCTTTCAGCTGTTATAGAGACAGCCTTGAGTGAAGATTCTTATTTTAAAGACGATATGTCAGAAATTTCGAGTCAAATGCAAACGGAACAAACAAAATCTGCAAGTAAGGATTTCACCTCTACGATCACTTCACTTACTGAAATAAAAGAAGTTTATACGCAAAGAATTGCTCATTTAAAATCTCGCTTAGGAGCCGTAGAACAAGGAGGTTATAGCCAAAAACAAAAAGAGTACTTAACAAATAAGTTTAGTAGCGAAATAAAGAGCTTAGCAAAAGAAAGTAGTGCAATAGAGCGTCGATTGGAAGCTATACAAGATTTCCAAAGTGACGTTAGTACGACTCAGGCAATCCGAGACTCTCAAGCTGGGGTGTCATCTTCACATCAAAAGCTAAATGATCGCTATGATGAAGTTTTAAATGCATTTGAAAGGGGTTGTAAAAGGATTGCAAAAGAGGATACAGCAGAGAGAGGATCACTCTCAGGAGAGTTAGGCGCTTTTGAAGGCTCTTTTGATACTTTGGAGGGACTGTGTAAAACATACACAGAAGGTATTGGACTGAGAAAAACGGAACTAAACGGCTTAAAGGGAGAGGCAAGTCGATCTAAAGAAAAAATCGAGAGCCTGCAGGAGAAGCTACAGGAGAAACTTGCAAAGAAACAAGCTGCAGGAGAGACAAAAACCGCAGGAGAGGCAAAAACAGACCCGCAAGAAAAGGCAGACCTCTCCAATACAGCAGCTTTTTCGGTAAAGCTGAAAAATAGCCTGCTCAAAGAGTGGGCAGGTTCCGTTGGCATGAAAAAACGCCTTTTTGGAAATTTAAAGGAAGGAGCATCTGTGAGCTGGAACACGGAGCTGCACTCCGTTTCTAAGCCAGGTGCTCGAGTGAAAAAGGGAGAGACTCTTCTTCGCTCATTTCAAACTTTTTTAAAAAAACAGTACGTAGGCAGTGAAAATATACCAGAGATGCTTAAGCCTCTTTGTGCTCAAGGTGCGGCACTTACTGAAGAGCAACTAAAAACGTTCTTCGAAGAAGTAAGCGATACTTCGGATCTTAGCGCAGTTTTTTCTGAAGAAGCTCCAGCTCCAGCAGATGAGTCTAAAAGCAAAAGTAAAGCTCAAAGTAAAACAGCAGCAGAAGAGCTTAAAGGTGCGAAGAAAGTTGTAGCAGAAAGAATGAAATCTATTGCGAAAAAACGAATGAAAGCTTCAACTCCAACAGCTTTAGCTCAAACATTAGGTAAGTTAGAGAGCAAAGGTAAAAAAGGATTCTCTAGCTCTTTAAACGTGTTCTCAAATGGAGGAAATCAAGAGCCTCCAACTTTAAAACAAATCAAAGGCTTGCAGAAGAATGTAAGAATATTATCCAAGCAATCTTCTTCTATCGCCGAGAAAGCTCTTCTGCGACACACTGCACGTTGGGCTGAAACAGCCCAGCCAATGGACGATTTAGCACGCACGAATCTAATCGATGCAGCACTGACTAAAAGCCGTGACGTCTCCCTTGCTTTCCCCTACGCAACAAAAGAGTTTAAAGCAGAGGTTGAATCTGAAGCTCTTAAGTCCGAGCAGCTCGGAGATAAAGCGTTAATTAAAAAACTGTGCCCAGATTTTAACGATAAGATAGATCCAGGAGGCTTTATTCGAAAGTTTGAAGTCGCTAAATTCCGGCGCCTTCATGAGCTTCGTGCTCCAAAAGAGAGTATCGAATTCTCTCAGTTTACGGAAGGTCAAGCGCTAAGTGCTGTTGAAAGTGGAGTGACACCCCCGGCATATGGCAAAAAAATAGGAGATGCGACGGTAATTGACCAAGTAGCACCAGAGCTCGGTGGTACTCTCGCTATTAAAATAGAGCCTCCAGATATAACAAATGTAGAAACAGCGGAAGCCTCTTTAACAGCGTATAAAGAGGCCCTTACTAAAGTAAGATCCGGAGCGTTTTCCGATATAAGAACCCGGCAGGTGGAAAAGGTGATTCGAGGGCACGTAAGGCAAATTGCTTTAGGTTTAGACGAAATCCAGGGAAATAAAATGGCCCTTACTGGCACTTTATCGGATATCGCTTTGCTTCACTTCCAGATAAGTTTAGATGCGTATGGAGATTTTTCCACAACTGATGCGGAAGATTTACAGCTAACTTTATTTACGGTTTTTAATGCAGTCAACGAAGGGGGTGTAACTGCTGCAGATCCTGTTATGCTAAAGCATTTAAAGAAGCTAAAGGGAGGTTTTCATCCTGATGCTGCAAAACTGCAAGCGTTAATTGAGAGGCGCTCAAAACACCCCATTTTGAATAAGGAAGCCCTTGAAGCGATTATTACAGGAGATTCCAGTACCATCGGAAAAAATCTTTTTGTTAAAGCGCTTTTCACTGATGTGCAAAGGAAGTTTGGTGCAGAACAACCGGAAAGCTGTGGAGTTAAAGGTGATAGGTTGCAGGTTTCCAGTTCTATAGATGATGTAAAGAGTACTTCTTTTTCTAATATCAAGTTTACGATTGGAGATAACGAATATCGAGCTTCTTTTAATAGTACAGGGGAATTGACAGTTGAAGAAGAGTATGAGTTGAAGGGTGAAGAACGCTCATATGAGCAGTTTTTATCTATTTTAAAAAATGTTGAAGATCCTTTTAAACGAAAGCAAGTATTAATAGCTCATCAGTATCCAGGATCAGCGTTAATGGCAGGAGACGCCTGTCGAGAGAATTCGATGCAGATTGGAGCTTTGATCACTTGTATTAAGTCAATTGAAGCAGGACCAAATCCAGGCAAAACGTTGTTTAATGACGAGCATATGAAGACTTTTTTTGAGACAACAGTTTTACAAGATCACGCTCTAGAGAGCGCCTCGGAAAAAGACATCGATACACTTGTAACCCTTCTTTCCGATTACTCAAACAAAGCAAGAGAAAATGCTGGAGCTGAGTTTAAGTTTGAAGAGCGATTTCAACTCCAGCAATATACATACTTCTCACGACTCGCAGCTAGAGTTTCAAATCGTATACAAACGCCAACGGAGACACAAAGTAAAGCGCTAGCCTCTTTAACTGAAAATTTTGGGGAGTTTTCTGAAATTACTGCTTCTCGCTGCTATTCAACAAGTGGAAAAGGAACAACTGGAGACTCTTTGCAACTGGAGGTAAACAGTCAGCTACTTCTTACAGACTTACAAAAAGGAGGAAAAACAACCCCTTTAAAACTGATAAAACAGATGAAAACACTCAATAACCTTAGCCAAATACGTAGCTCTCAACGAGATTCGATTACCCCTTATCAAAAACAGCTCTACAATGAGCTTCTTTCTGCTATTAGCCCAAAAAGTGGAGAATTAATGGCAATCGCAAAAGGGATTCTTCAAGAAAACGCTTTTGAAGGTAGTGGTGAAGAGAGAAAAATTAACCTAGAGAGTGAAAAAGCAAAGCTCTTACAGCCCTTTCTTAATAGCTTGGATGGCAACTTTTCTTTAGCTGAAGCCCTTATGGAAAAGAGTGATGGTGATGATGGATGGCAAGATCTGGGACAAGGGCGCCTTCTTTGCACTGTTAGTGACAAGGCGTCAGGAACAGAAAAAACTTTTCAGATGAATCTGCAAAATGGAGTCTGCCGTATCGATGGGGTGATCATCGGACAAGGGGATGATCAACTCTATGAATC
>JBDQID010000193.1:0-4297 GCA_040264515.1 Chlamydiales bacterium | reverse complement strand
GAAAGATAGAAAAAATCTATGCCACGGTAGTGGCATCTCTCAGGATCTCAAAGTTAAAAAAGAAGAGAAGTACCGCTGCCGCGGCACACTGTTCTTATTATCCCGTCCCAGCACTAAAGTGCTGGGCTAAAGAGAGAAACGACCACTACCGTGGTCTTAAGTAAACTCATCGTCTGTCTGAATTCGAGACCGAGCTGTTGTAAGCACAAAAAAAGTGCCAAACTTCAGCCCCAGCACTAAAGTACTAGGCTAAATTAAGAATCGAGCTCACGTTATTTAATAAATCTCAATAAAAGTCTATGATTACTCAAAATAAAATTATTTTAATATTTCCAAAACAGAGCCGTTAAAAAAAATATAAAATATAATCTCAGTATCCCTGCCGCATCGCGTTCATTTTTCATACAATTTTATCTAAAGAAGTTATCTGATAAAACAGTAACATACAGATTCTTTTTTTAAAAAAGTCACCAAATGAATCCTGGTTTATTTATACCAAGATTGGCAATAAGTTTAGATTTTCTGCTGTGAGATCTTTTCGTTTGGCTAAGCGTGAAGATCGTAGTAAATATTGGCATATTAACAAGATCGAACGCAACGCCAAACGGGAAAAGGTCATGCCAGAAATCCAAATCTATGGCCAATCTTGCTATAAACAGATCATAATTTCACCACGCTGATAACTACGGAAGAGGGCTACGAGCCAATGAATATGAGCTAACGAATTCGAAAGCTTTTCACTATCTTTTTGAAAAATAACTTTATAAATCTATTCCAAAAGAGATTCTTATTATTACCTCTTAATAAAAACGTATCCGAACAAAAAAAAAGGCCGCTCAAAAAAATTTGAGCGACCACCAAGAAGGAGAGAACCACAACCAATAAATTGATTATAAGAATTGCTGCGCTGACTGCGTCAATCCATTTGATTGAGCAATCACAGACTGACTTGCTGCGAGTAACACCTGCTTCTTTGTAAATTCACCTGTTTCAGTAGCTAAATCGATATCACGAACAGCACTTTCAGATTCCTTTAGATGAGAAATTTGATCCCGGCTATAATCAATAAGGCGATTTACTTCATTCGCATTATTACCGACATCTGCACGTAAGCGATTCAATGTTTGCATTTTTGCATTTATTGATGCTAAGCCAACCGAAGCTACTGCAAGCTGACTAATATTTAACACTGTAAAAGAAAGAGTTGTAATTGAGATCTGAGTAAGGGTTACCTTCTCAGTTGTCTCTAAACCGATACGTACACTTACATTATTACCAAAAAGAGAAATCCCATTATATCTTCTGTCTTGTAACTGAGAAAATTCGTTGTTTAGAGCTGCTACTTCTTGATCAAGAGCAATTCGATCGGCTGTAGTTTTAGATATATCTAATGCACTCGCTGTAAGTTCTGACATTCTTTGAGCAATATCCATTACTTGATTAAGAGTTTCATCTTGTGCTCGTACAAAGCCAAGAGTATTAGTCATACCATCTACTAACTTGCTTGTTCCGCGGTGTCTTTGAGCCCATTTTTCTGCGACTCCTAGTTCTCCTCCACCATCTTCAGCTGTTGGCATTTTTTCTCCAGTTGAAAGCCTTCTTGCCGACTGGCTAACACCTCTAATATTTTGTTGATAAGGATTATATAATTGATTTGCTATTGAATTGTTTTTTACATACATCTTGATAACCTCCATGTCATCTTAATTTAAAAATCCATCCATGGCTTTCTTACTAAAAAGTAAAGTTGGATACTATTTTAAAAAAGAAAAAATAAGCTAAAGTGAGATTTTATTTTGAAGAGATAAATAGCTTTCTATTTACCTCTACTTTGTTTACTCCCCTCGGTCTGTTTTCCTTCCCCACAAAAAGTATCGGCAAAGTCAAAATTAGCTCCAATATCCACAAAAGAGAATAGGGCATTACATTTTGAAAATTAGCCTTTTAAACTCCGATCTTTTTTTTAAAAAAACGGCATTTTCTGCCGGAAGAAAATTGTTCCACCTTCAAAAAAAACACTTTAAAGTCACTTCCTTAAATTCTTAGATAAAGCTTCGTAATAAATTAACACGAGAATGCAGAAGCTCTGTTTTTAATTCACTCTTAATAAGAGTGTGTAATTTGAAACAATCGTATCAAAGCAAAAAAAGGGCCGCTCAAAAAAATTTGAGCGACCACCAAGAAGGAGAGAACCACAACCAATAAGTTTATTATAGGAATTGCTGTGCTGACTGAACCAATCCATTTGATTGAGCAATTACAGACTGACTTGCTGCAAGCAATACCTGTTTCTTCGTAAATTCACCTGTTTCAACAGCTAAATCAATATCACGAATACTACTTTCAGACTCTTTTAAATGAGTTAGCTGATCTCGGCTATAATCAATAAGACGATTTACTTCATTCGCATTATTACCCACATCTGCACGTAAACGATTCAATGTTTGCATTTTTGAATTTATTGAAGCCATTCCAACTGAAGCCGTAGCAAGCTGACTAATATTCAATACAGCGAATGATATATTCGTAATTGAAATTTGAGTAAGAGTTACTTTCTCTGTTGTTTCTAAACCAATACGTACACTTACGTTATTACCAAAAAGAGAGACTCCATTATATCTTCTGTCTTGCAACTGAGAAAATTCATTGTTTAGAGCTGCTACTTCCTGATCAAGAGCAATCCGATCGGCTGTAGTTTTGGATATATCCAATGCACTCGCTGTAAGCTCTGACATTCTTTGAGCTATATCCATTACTTGATTAAGAGTTTCATCTTGTGCTCGTACAAAACCCAGAGTATTCTGCATCCCGTCTACCAGCTTACCAATTCCACGGTGTCTTTGACCCCATTTTTCTGCGACTCCAAGTTCACCTCCACCGTCTTCAGCTTTTGGGAACTTTTCGCCTGTAGCAAGTCTTCTTGCTGACTGGCTAACACCTCTGATATTTTGTTGATAAGGATTGTGTAACTGATTTGCTACTGCATTGTTTTTTACAAACATTTTGATAACCTCCGTGTCATCTTAATTCCAATATCCTTACTCTGTTTTTTATTGTGGAAGTAAAAACAGGTAAGATTTCCAAAAAAATATAAACAAGAAAGATAAAAGTGGAAGCAGAAAAACTATTCTCTAAAAAGAAGCTTTTTTATATTAAAGCTCTTGTACCTATTCTCTCTGCTATTCTCTTTACTATCCTCTTTCTTCAATTTAAGTATCGGAACGGTTTAATTACGATCCAGTAACGATAAAAAAAATCCAAAGCTTAAGCATTGAAAATTAAACAGATACGGTTTGTGTTTTTTTTGAAAAAACCGGCAATTTTTGCCTAGGAAAATTATTCCTCTTTTTTCTAAAGCACAAAAAAAGAGCTGTCTAGAAAAACTAGACAACTCTTTTGAACAGACAACATTCCATTCCTAAAGTCTTTATCCTATAGACTCTAGCCTAAAAACTGTAGCGCTGATTGTACGATTCCATTTGCTTGTGCAAGAGCTGACTGACTTGCAGCCAAAACAACTTGCTCTTTTGTAAAATCACCCGTAGCAATAGCTAAATCAATATTACGAACATTTGTTTCAGCATTTCTTAACTGTCTTACATGTGTTCTGGTAAAATCAAGAACACGATCTAATTCGTTTCCATTATTTCCAACTTTCGATCTTAATGTGTTCAAACTAGCAATTCTAGCTGTAAGACTAATTAGAGCTGCAGAAGCGCTTGCCAACTGACTAATTGTCATTCCTGTAAAGGTCACCCTTCCTAAGCTGATTGTAGAGAGCACAAGAGTCTCACCAACCTCCAAGCCAATCCGTACACTTAAGCTCCTTACAAACAGAGAAACTCCATTATACGTTCTACTCGTCAACTGAGAAAACTCATTCTCAAGCGCTTGGAATTCAGAGTCTAAAGAGACTCTATCCGCTGTATTCTTTGCTGTATCCAGAGCACTCGCTGAGAGTTCGGACATACGTTGAACAATCTCACCTGCAGATCTTAAGACTTCATCTTGTGTACTAACGAAGCCGTCCATATTCTGTATCCCCCCAATCAAGCGATCTGTCCCCTCCATTCTCTGTTTCCATCGATCTGCAACTCCAAGCTCCCCTGCACCATCTTTTGCTGTCGGTAACCTCTCTCCTGTGGCTAGCATTCTAGCTGACTTTTCAATGTTTCTGATGTTTTGTGTATATGGTACATATAATTGTTCTGCGATATGGTTTGTTTTGATAAACATTTTAGACCTCCATGTATGTCGTCTGTTTTATTTAATTAACCAACTCTTTAGTTGTTTTGTT
>JBDQID010000192.1:0-4300 GCA_040264515.1 Chlamydiales bacterium | reverse complement strand
GTTCGAAGAGAGCTACGTTCCAGACTCCTTTGAGGGCAGCGGTGATGTGAAGTATCACAGGGGTGTTAAAGCTCAGCTGACCACAAGCAAAGGGCTTCCCGTGAAGGTCACGCTCGCTGACAACCCGAGCCATCTAGAGGCTGTCTCTACCGTCGTTATGGGAATGGCGCGTGCAAAGCAAGTGACAAACAGCGATGACCTTTCGATGAAAAAGTTCATCCCAATCCTCATTCACGGTGACGCAGCCATTTCCGGTCAAGGCATCGTATATGAAGGTTTGCAATTCTCCAACCTCCAAGGCTACAGCACCGGCGGCAGCATCCGTATCGTTATTAACAATCAAATCGGCTTTACGACGCTGCCGAAAGATTCGCGCTCAACGCCGTACTGTTGTGATATTAGCCGTGCTTTTTCTTCCCCTGTATTCCACGTCAATGCAGAAGACCCCGAAGGGTGTGCCTACGCAGCCATCTTAGCGATGCAACTGCGCGACAAATTCAAGTGTGACGTTTTTATCGACCTCAATGGCTACCGCAAGTTTGGCCATAACGAGGGTGATGAGCCAGCATTTACTCAACCGCTAGAATACCAACTTATCCGCAAGAAGAAACCTATTCGCGAGCTTTACCGCGACAACTTGATCAATCAAGGTGTGTTAGAAAAATATATGGCGGAGGTTTTAGAAGAGGAATTTAAGACTTCGCTGCAAAACGCGATGAAGGGTCAAAAAGGATTCAAAACTTCGAAGGGAAAAAGCAATATCAAAGAAGAGATGCCGGAGCAAGTGGATGTATTTGAGTCATTAAAAACATCTGTACCTGCTAAAACTTTGCAAGCGCTTGCGAAGCGTTTTTGCGAGATTCCAAAAGATTTCAATATCCATAAAAAGCTCGACCGCCTGATGAAGCAGCGTTTAAAGATGGTAAACTCCGATCCGGAAGAGCGTGTCATCGACTGGGGCATGGCAGAACATTTAGCGTTTGCAAGCGTCCTTTACGACGGCTACCACGTGCGTCTTTCAGGGCAAGATTCGCGCCGTGGTACTTTCAGCCACCGCCACTCCGTTTGGCTCGATCAGAAAGAGGACAAAAAATACTTCCCACTCAACCACATCAAAAAGGGGCAGGGACGTTTCGATGTATTCAACTCTCCCTTAAGTGAATACGGAGTCCTCGGCTTTGAATTCGGCTACAGCTTAGCGTATAAAAAAGCTTTGATATTATGGGAGGCGCAGTTTGGAGACTTCTCCAATGGAGCGCAGATTATCATCGACCAATTCCTTGCGACAGCTGAGCAGAAATGGGGCGCGAAATCCAATATCGTCATGCTGCTTCCTCACGGCTACGAAGGACAAGGCCCAGAACACTCTTCAGCACGTATCGAGCGTTTTTTACAGCTTTGTGGCGATGAAAATATGATTGTTTGCAACCCGTCTACACCAGCTCAATTTTTCCATCTCTTGCGCAGGCAAGTTGTTTGTGATTACAAAAAACCGCTTATTGTCTTTACTCCAAAGGGGCTCTTGAGGCACCCTGAGTGCCGTTGTAGCTTAAACAACCTATCCAAGAATACGTTTCGAGAGGTTATTCTCGATCCTAAACCACCGAAGAAGGCAAAAAGACTTGTGATTTGCACGGGACGCATTTATTACGATATTATTGCAGAAAGAGAGAAGTCGTCTTTTCAAGATGTCGCAGTAATCCGCATCGAGCAGCTATACCCACTCAATATAGAAAAGCTTAAAAAAGCAATCGGTAAATACAAAGTAATTACGGAATGTTTTTGGGCACAAGAAGAGCCCCGCAACATGGGAGCGTGGCGCTTTATCCGCGCTAAAATCCAAGAGTTACTCCCCCATCAGATCGAGCTTCAGTACGTTGGACGCGCATGCAGTGCATCCCCTGCTGCAGGCTCTTTTGCTTTACATAAAAGGGAGCACGTCACGTTGATGAACCAGATTTTTGTAGATGATCAACGTTCTCTTTTTGAGATGTCTTACGATAGTTTAAACGCATAAAAACAGGGCCATTATGAAAACGGAAATTAAAGTTCCTGTGATGGGAGAGTCAGTTACAGAAGCATCGATTAGTGCCATTTTAAAAGAGGATGGGTCGGCTGTTGCGATGGATGAAGAGATCCTGGAGTTAGAAACTGACAAGGTCAACCAGGTTCTGTACGCTCCAGCAGACGGCGTTCTCTCATTGAGCGTTGGCGTCGAAGAGGTTGTACAGATCGGAGATATCGTCGGCTATATCGACACAAATGGCTCAACAAAGAAAAAGGCCGCGCCAAAAGCGAAGCAAGCTGAAGAGCCTCCCGCTCCCAAAGCGCCACCGCCTACGGTAACAACGCCTGCACCCGCCGAAAGAAAAGCCGCACCTCCACTAAAACAACCGCTTGGAAGCGCACGACAAACGAAAGGCGACTTCCTTTCAAACCTGCGGACGCCTCCAGCTGCAACACCTGGTAATAGCGCACCTGCACGTTCAGCTCCACCTCCAAGAGCGATGCCAGAGCCACCAGAGATCGCCATTGATCCGAACGGAGAGCGCCCTGAGAACCGTAAAAAACTCAGTCGCATTCGAAAAGTGATCGCTTCGCGCCTTATCGATGCACAAAATACAACGGCGATGCTCACCACTTTCAATGAAGTTGACATGTCTGGCATCATCAACTCGCGCAAGCAGAACAAAGATATGTTCGAAAAGCGCCACGGTGTAAAACTCGGCTTTATGTCGTTTTTCATCAAAGCTGTAGTCTCGGCACTACACGCAACGCCCGGGCTGAATTCTTATATTGATGGAGAAGAGATCGTCGAGCGCGAGTATTACGACGTTGGTATCGCGGTTTCTACAGAAAGAGGGCTTGTCGTACCGGTGATTCGCAACTGCGATCAGTTAAGTTTTTCCGATGTAGAAAAGACTGTTTTGTATTACGCCTTAAAGGGACGTAGCGGAAAGCTTTCTGTAGCCGAGTTGCAAGGTGGAGGATTTACCATCACCAACGGCGGCATTTTCGGTTCCCTACTCTCCACACCCATTCTCAACCCACCACAAAGTGGAATCTTGGGAATGCACACCATTCAAGAGCGTCCTGTCGCTATCAATGGAAAGGTAGAAATTCGTCCGATGATGTACATAGCGCTCAGCTATGACCACCGCATCGTCGACGGTAAGGAAGCTGTTACCTTCCTTGTACACATTAAAAAGACACTTGAAGACTTCTCGCGCTTCTTCTTAGAACTCTAGGAGATAATAACAACATGGCAGAACAATTTGATCTTATTGTAATTGGTGGAGGACCCGGTGGCTACGTCGCTGCGATTCGTGCAGGACAGCTCGGGCTTAAGACTCTCTGTATTGAAAAGCGAGACAACCTTGGGGGAACGTGCCTGAACGTTGGCTGTATTCCGTCGAAGATCTTACTTTCCTGGACAGAGCTGTATGCTAAGTTACAAAGGGAGGGCAAAGAGTCTGGTATCATCAAGGGAAAGTTTTCCTTCGATACAAAAGCTGCCATGAAACGCCAACAAGAGCACATCCAGACGTTGGGGCAAGGCATCAAAGGGCTGTTACGTAAAAACAAGGTCAAGCAAGTACTGGGATCAGGAAAGATCACATCGCCTACTACCGTAGAAGTAACGACTAACAACGGCAGTAAAAAGAAGTTCGAGACAAAGAACATTTTGCTAGCTACGGGCTCCGAGCCCACACCACTCCCCTTCATGGATTTCGACGGTAAGCTAGTTATTTCATCCGACGAAGCGCTCGATATCACCAAGCCTCCAAAAAAGCTAATCATCGTCGGTGCTGGCGTGATTGGTGTTGAGCTAGGTTCCGTGTACGCACGCTTGGGTACAGAAGTTGTCATGGTCGAATTCTTAGAGCGCATCTGCCCAACACTCGATACAGCAATGAGCAAAGAGCTACAAAAGAGCTTGGAAGCTGAAGGCATCAAATTTCATCTGAATACGGAAGTTACAAAAGGTAAGGTTACCGAGAAGAAAGTTTCACTGATTACAAACAATCGTAAAAACAAGCAAACGACGCTTATTTCCGGAGAGCGCGCCCTTGTTTGCATCGGAAGAAAACCGTACACCAAAGACCTTGGCTTAGAAGAGCTCGATGTCGAGCAGAATGAGCGTGGCTTCCTTGATATCGACGGAAACTTCCGTACTTCCGTTCCAAATATTTATGCTATCGGCGATCTTGTTGACGGCCCGATGCTTGCACATAAGTCGGAAGAAGAGGGCATAGCTGTTGCGGAAATCCTCAGTGGAGAGCGCGCACATGTCAACTAC